>DZCE01000040.1 GCA_022736375.1 Arcobacter nitrofigilis
GATATATTATCTTTTTGCATAAGTTTATCATCTAACTTTTGCGTTAATGCTATTAACCTATCGTAATTGTTTGACAAAAAATATCCTTGATGTTTTAATCATATTAAATCATATTATACAATATATTTTATAATATCTAAATAATTACTGATTATTTTTGCTTTTTTGTCAAATTAAGTATATTTTATGCTCTTTTAATGCTTTTTCTAAATCCTCAATAGTGTCTATACCAAAACTATTTGTCTCAACCTCAACCATTCCAATATCATAACCTGCGTATAATGCTCTAAGCTGTTCAAGTTTTTCTATATGTTCTATTGGGGCATGTGATAGTGAACAAAAAGTTCTTAACGATTCCATGGTGAATCCATAAATACCTATATGACCTTTATACTCATTTAAATTATTATCTCTTGAATATGGGATTTTTGATCTTGAAAAATATAATGCTTTTTCACTTAATGAAGTAACTACTTTTACAATATTTGGATTATCTGCCTCGTGTGAATCCACTATTTTGTAGCATGAATTCATAATAACTGTTTGGGTATCAGCATTTGATTTTGTTAGCTCATACACAGCTTTTACTACTGATTCTTCTATGAAAGGCTCATCTGCTTGGATATTTATCACTATATCATTATCGCTTAAATTAATAATAGTCGCAGCTTCATATATTCTATCAGTTCCACTTTGGTGATTTTGGCTTGTCATTACTGCATCAAACCCGTGACTCTTACAAATTTCAACCACATCTTCACTGTCAGTTGCAATTAATACCTTATCAATAGATTCCACAGCTTTTGCTGTACGGATTACCATTGGTAGCCCATGTATATCAGCTAAAATTTTATTTGGAAATCTAGTAGAACCTAAGCGAGCTGGAATTATTATCATGTGCTATATATCCATCTCTAATATTTTCCATGGTAAACCCTCTGTATTCATAAGCTCCATAAATGGATCTGGGTCTAGCTGTTCCATATTCCAAACACCAGCACCGCTCCATACGCCATCAAGCATAAGTTTAGCTCCAATCATAGCTGGAACTCCAGTTGTATAGCTCACTCCTTGACTCATAACCTCAGCATAGCACTCTTCATGGTCTTTTACTTGATAGATATATATTTTTCTTTTTTTACCATCTTTTATACCTTCAGCTACTATTCCTATGTTTGTTTTGCCTTTAGTGCGAGGTCCAAGGCTTGCAGGATCTGGGAGAAGGGTAGCTAGAAATTCCATTGGAACTATTTTCATTCCTTTATGCTCCACCTCTTTGATACCAAGCATCCCTACATTTTCTAAACATTTCATATGAGTGAGATAACTTTGACCAAAAGTCATAAAAAATCTTATTCTCTTTAATCCTTTTATATTTTGTACCAAACTCTCCATCTCTTCATGGTAGAGTAGATAGCTATCTTTTTCTCCAATCTCTGGATAGTCCCATACTTGCATAATTTCCATCGGTTTGGTCTCTATCCATACCCCTTTCCCATTTTCATCTTTTTGCCAGTATCTTCCATTTGCACTTACTTCACGCAAATTTATCTCTGGATTAAAATTAGTAGCAAATGGATATCCATGGTCTCCAGCGTTGCAGTCAAGTATGTCTATAGTGTGTATCTCATCAAAATAGTGTTTCTGTGCATATGCACAAAATATATTTGTTGCCCCTGGGTCAAAACCACTACCAAGTAGTCCCATGATTCCAGCATCTTTGAATGCTTTATCTTTTGCCCACTGCTCTTTGTATTCAAACATTGCAGTATCTGGATGCTCATAGTTTGCAGTATCAAGATATGGGGTATTGGTAGCTATACAAGCATCCATTATAGTTAAATCTTGATATGGAAGCGCTACATTTATAACTATATCAGCTTTTGTCTCATTGATTAACTTTATTACTTCACCAGTATTGTCTGCATTTAGAGAAGCGGTTGCTATATCCACCTTGAGTCTAGATTTTACATTGTTTGCTATCGTGTCACATTTACTTTTTGTGCGACTAGCCAGTGTTATGTTTCCAAAAGTTGCAATATTCATGGCACATTTGAAAACTACAACATTGCTAACGCCACCAGCACCTATAATAAGTGTATTTTTGGACATATTGACCCCTGCATTTGATTTGTATAATTTTATCATAATTTAATTCTATTTTTCTTGGTTAATGTTAATATTTAGGGTATTATAATGCCAAATTATATAAAGGCAAATAATGGAAGAGACACTATCTTCACTTTCAACTTGGGGATATGCTGCAATAGCATTTTTTTCACTTGGCGGCTCCATCGTGGTCACCGCAGCAACTGGAGTATTTGCATCGTTGGGTAAAATTGATCTACTTAGTGCAATTATCGTTGCCATTATATTTAATTTTTTAGGTGGCAATTTGTTGTTTTATATGGGTAGATATCAAAAAAAAGATATTATGCCATTTTTAAAAAGCCATACCAGAAAAATAGCATTAGTACATGTTTTATTTCGTAAATATGGTTCATTTGCTATCATTATTGCTAAATTCATATATGGAATGAAACTTATAGTGCCTGTGTCAATGGGTATTTCAAAATATAATATGAAAAAATTTATAGCTATTAATTTTATAGCTTCAATTATTTTTGTAGTTGTGATTGTTATGCTTGGATTTTATACAGCTCCAACAATAAAACTAATATTTAACTATGTATCTCAAAAACCTTGGATTGCTCCTATTATTATATTTGCAATTCTTGGATCAATTTGGTATTTATTACATCATGGAACAAAAAGAAGATAGATTTATCTTCTTGATTTTACAAATTTTGCAATTCTGCGAATACCATCTGATATAGCTGTCATGCTAGTAGCAAATGAAAATCTAAAATATCCCTCACTACCAAATCCAAGCCCTGGAATAACAGCTACGCCTGTTTCTTGAAGTAATTCCTTACAGAATTCCATAGAGTCATTTGATATATCTTTTATATTTACAAATAGATAAAATGCACCTTGTGGTTGCAATACGCTAAGACCATCAATTTCATTAAATAGTTCTACTGCTTTTTTTGCTCTAGCTTCAAATGCTTGTCTCATCTCTTCAATATCTATATCAACTTCACCATTTAGTGCAACTATTGCAGCTTTTTGTGTGATTGAATTTATATTTGATGTGCTTTGGCTTTGTAGCTTATCCATTGCTTCTATAAGCTCCATATTTGGAGTTGCTAGGTATCCAAATCTCCAACCTGTCATTGCTACTGATTTACTTAGACCATTTATCGTGATAGTTCTAGCAAACATATCATCAGATATTGCTGCTGCTGAAGTAAATTTTGTGCCATATACTAGTTTCTCGTACATCTCATCACTTGCTACGAGTATATCTGTACCTTTTAATACTTTTGCAATCTCTTCTAGTTCAGTTTTACTATAAACAGAGCCAGTTGGATTTGATGGAGATGTAAGGACGAGCATTTTAGTTTTTGGTGTTATAGCATTTTTTAACTGCTCTGGTGTCATTTTAAATCCACTTCTCTCATCCGTGTCTATATATATAGGAGTTCCACCACTATAAATTACAAGTTCTGGATAAGTTACCCAATATGGTGCTGGTATAATTACTTCATCTCCATCATCAATCACAGCTTGAAAAAGATTAAAAAGTGACTGCTTAGCACCATTGCTTACTATTATTTGGTTTGGCTCATATTCTAGTCCATTTTCTCGTTTTAGTTTTCCACTAATTGCTTGAAGTAGCTCTGGAATTCCAGCAACAGCTGTATATTTTGTAAAGCCATCGTTTATAGCTTTAATAGCCTCTTCTTTAATTCGTTTTGGTGTATCAAAGTCTGGCTCTCCTGCTGAAAAACTGACTATATCTTTTCCAGATGCTTTTAGCTCTTTTGCTAGTGTAGCAATGGCTATTGTTAGTGATGGAGATAGTGCATTAATGCGTCGTGAGAGCATATGAAAACCTTTTGTATTAATATTGTTGCATTATTATACTATTATTGCAATTAAAATCAGTTATCAGAGTCACCCTATGGTAGCTATGAATTTTTCATAAAGCTCTTCAAGCTCATCATCTTCTTTGTGAATAGCACCATTGTCTCCACTCTCTAGAGCATGCTCAAGCACAGCCATTCTCTTTAGAAGATACTGGAATATCTCTTTGTCGATATCTGGAAGTTTATTATGACTAAACGGACTTTTATCAAAGCCCTTGGCTATTACTTTTGCAGGTACGCCAATTGCGGTGCAACTGTTCGGTACATCTTTTACTACAACCGAGTTAGCACCTATTTTAGCATTATGACCAATAGTAATATTCCCTAATATTTTAGCTCCTGCACCAAGCACCGAGCCACTTTTAATAGTAGGATGTCTTTTGCCTTTTTCTAGACTTACTCCACCAAGTGTAACTTGTTGATATATTAGCACATCATCTTCAATTACGGCCGTTTCACCTATAACAACACCAGCGCCATGATCTATAAATACCCTTCTACCTATTGAGGCAGCTGGATGGATATCTACTACTGTGATCAATCTAGCTATGCCAGTTAATAGTCTAGGTAGAATGGGTACATTTTTTAGATAAAGTCTATTCGCAATTCTATACCAAAATAAAGCCCAAAGCCCAGGATAATTTATAAAAAGTTCAATTGTAGAGTGAAGAGCAGGGTCATTATTCTTTACATTCTTGAAATCCTCTTTAATAATCCCCCAGAAAGATATTTTATCTTTTTGTGCTGTGATTTTTTGCATCTATTTTCCAGTTTCTATTGCTTGTATTGTTTTGAGGTAACTATTTTCACTAAGATAAAGATATAATTTTCCAAGTAAGTCTTGCTTTTCATCACTCCCAATATATTTTGATTCTTCAAGTTTTTTCTTTAAAGATTTATCAATTATATTGGTATCATAGTCTAAATCATCAAGAACATCCATAAGATTTTGTGCCTCTATAAGATTTTCGATGTAAAACTCTCCACTTTCGTCAAACTTTACAACAGCCTCAGTAGGGTGTGTAAATAAATTGTGCTTCATTCCCAATACCTCTTGGTATGCTCCTGTTAGGAAAAAGCCTAGAAAATACTCCTCTTGCTCAATATCAATATCGTGTAAATAAAATGGTGCTTTTGGTTTGAATCCTATTTCACCATCACTATCGCAAGTAATATCCCAAATACTAGCTGGATTTGTTGGTTTTATATCAAGCTTTGTAAGCGGCATTATGGGAAAATGCTGACCAAGCCCCCACCAGTCTGGTAATGATTGAAATACAGAGAAATTTACTAAATATCTCTCTTGAATTCTGTCTTGAAGTCTTTTAAGTTCATTAGTATCTTCATCTTTTAATAATGAAATAACTCGTTTAATTATTAGATTTGCCAAAATTTCACTATTTGATCTATCTTCAAGGTCAATATAGCCTAAATCAAACAGAGTCAGAAGACTCTCCATATGGTCAAGTGCATCATGGAGATACTCTCTAGCATTGGTTCTGCCAAGTGAATTATAAAGATCAAAAAGCTCTTCTATTAATGGTGGGTTTTGCTCTTTTAGTCTTAAACTTTTTTCATGATACTCTTGAGAAAATAACTCAAGCACTGGGGCAACAAGTACGGAGTGGCTCGCCGCTATATACCTACCTGATTCTGTAAAAATATCAGGCTCTGGGACATTTTTGCTTTTTGCAATATCTTGCATTAGATATATAACATCATTTGCGAACTCTTTTAATGAATAGTTGCGTTCTTGATTTTGTAGTTGCTGAGAGTATTCAACGGCTAGTCCACCACCAATATTGATTGCTCTTAGTGAATCAACACCTCGTTTTTTAAGCTCAGCATAAATATTGCCAGCTTCCCTAAGTGCTTTTTTAAGTGGCGCAATATCTCCCATTTGTGAGCCTATATGAAAGTGAATCATCCATAAAGAATCTAGCAAGTTGTACTCTTTTAGCATCTCATATGCTTCAAGTAACTCAGTAGATGTTAATCCAAATTTAGAGCTGTATCCACCACTTTTTGCCCATATGCCAATACCAGAACTGTGCAGTCTAATCCTAACACCTATTTTGGGTACGATAGGTTTTTTGCTTTTTGCATTCATCTCACTATTAACTTCAATAATTGTCTCAAGTTCTCCAATACCTTCAATAGTAATAGTAATATTATGACCCATTTTAGCAGCTATGAAACACAAGGATATCATCTCTTTGTCTTTAAAGCCATTAACAGTAATCGGTGCACCAAGTGGAGTGTAAGACATGGCAATTATAAGCTCAGCCTTGCTTCCAGCCTCAAGCCCATAATTATGCTTATCAGATACATTTATTAATTCAGTTGCAAAATTTGGAAACTGATTTACCTTTAGAGGAAATACAGCGTGGAAGTTTCCTTGGTAGTTAAACTCTTTTTTTGCTGTTTTAAATGTACAAAATAGTGTGTCTATTTGTTTCTTGATAAGATGAGGAAAACGCAATAACATAGGACCCTTATAGCCCTTTTCTCTAATGTGATTTGTAATTTCCAGAATAGATGGCTCGTTGCCAAATTTTATATTCACGGTATCTTTTTTGATAACAAAGTTATCGTCACCCCAAATATCTAACCCGAATCTTTTCATTTAAACCATTCCTACTGTGAAGTTATTTAATATATTATAGCAAAAAGTTCTCTATTTCAAATTATAGATACTATTTTTTCAAAACCTATCAATAGCAGAACCGTCAAAATACCAGCTGCAATTCCAGCTACTATATCATCGCCCATGACACCAAGTCCACCCTTGACATCTCTGTCTATTTTGCCAATAGTAGAGGGTTTCCATATATCAAAAAGTCTAAATGCCAAAAAGCTAATAAAGAAAGCTATAAAAGCTCCATATGGATATAAAAATGAAAATTTTACAGCAGTGGGAAATGTTATTAGCATTGCAATCCACATGCCAGCTACTTCATCGATTACTATCTCTTGATTATCATGCGTACCAACTATTTGTTCGTATTTATTAATCTCGAATATTCCGACTATTGATATTGCGATGGTTGCTAGAAAAAGTGTTCCTTCTCCTAGGAGTGACAAAATCATAATACCAACAATAAGTCCAGCAATAGAGCCTGCTGTTCCTGGGGCTTTGGGACTAAGTCCTATTCCAAAAAATGTTATAAAAAGTTTTTGAATTGTCATATTTTTCCTTTATGTGAGTGAGCTTGTTTGATAAAGCTCTACTAATTTTATATAAAACTGCTCATCATTTGGCTCTTCTATTAATCCATAATTTGGCATAAGAGCGGAATATAGTTCTTGAATATTCTGAAATCTATTTGGAAATAAATTTGCTAATATCAATGCCGAAATTTCCTTGCGAACCAATATCGTAGGTGGAACTATACCATTTTCTAATAATTTTCTAATAGCATGTGAGTGATAATTCACATGATGATGTGCTCCATGGGGACAAGTTTCTGTGCTTACTAGTGTGTTGCAAATATCACAATAGACATATTCATCAACAGTTATAATCTTGATACCTAAATTTTTTGATCTATCAAATACAGTATTGGCTTTATTGTTATCATAGTATAGTCCAAGTCCACCATGATTTTTACCCACAATAAGCTCTTTGCATCCATAGTTTTTTGCTAATAACGCATCCAAAATAAGTTCATTGTATCCAGCAAAGATATATGTATTTTCAAATGGAACAACAATAACCCTATCTCTCGGTAAAAAATTATCGATAAACAACATTAGTGCATTGTGTCTAATGTCATAGCTAATTCCATCTGAAACAAATGGCTTGTGCAGAAATATAACCAAAAGGTCACTATTTGCCATGATTTGTCTCACTATTCTTTCATGTGATCTATTGATAGGTGATGCTGCAAGTACAAAACCAGATATTTTTTTCGCACCGGTTGCTTTTATCTTTTCTTTAATGTCTCTTGTGTTGTTATTGATTTGCTGATACTCTATTGTGTACTCACCACTAACGGCGATAGAACCAAGTCTTTTTGATGTATTTCTAACACCAGGGTGCGATTTGTCATTCGTGCCATAAATACTATATATTCGCTCATTTGCATCAACGAGAAATGTCTCATCAACTATAAGTTCTCCAACCTTTTTGTTTTCAGAAATAATATCAACTATTTCATCTTTTGTAAGGGACTTAAGAGTTTCATGATTTTTTTTACCACTTGGAGCAAGTATAAACGAAAATGGAAACGATACTCCTTTATACTCTTTTGTCCGATTTACTTCTTTTGATGTAGCCTCATTCATAAGACCAGTTACTGGAGTTATGAGTCCTGCTTTTACAAGTGCCAATGATGATAGAGCTTCCGTATCAATATGAATGGATTTATTTTTTCTTGGTGATATCATATTTCTTCCTTTTTTCCCATAGGCTTTTTCGTGACATTCCTAGTATTTTGGATAGTTCTGTATCTGGATATTGAAATTGGTATTGCTCTATAGTTGACTTCACATACTCATCAACGGTCATAATTCCACTATGGCTTTTAAATGGTTGATTTTTTGATGATAGTAATATAGTATTGTATGAAGACTCTATTTCTGTTTCACTTATTAGTATAAATTTTAACCCTTCAATAGCATTCCAAAATATATCTTTTTCAGATTTCTTTAGAGATTTGAAACCTGTTATACAGTAGACTTGATTATTATTGCACACTAGAAATTTGTCCTTCCAATCAGATTCACTAAGTGATACAAAAACTATACTATATCTATGTCGCAAAGCATATTCAAAAATTAATCTCTGAGCACTTAATATATTATTTGCGATAAGTATAGATGGCAACTCTATATCAGGGGCATCTGAAATATCTATCGACTTATTTATATGTGCAATATATTCATTGTAAAATTCATTATCTCTTTTTAACCCTTGGTACTCTTTGTAATGTTCTATTTTTCTAAATAGCTCTTCAATTCTAAAAGGTTTTAAAATATAATCTTTTGCACCAAGTCTCATAGGTTCACCAACAGTATCATTATTAATATAATTAACCATTAGTATAATAATTTTATCTTTATATTTTTCTATAAGTGGAGCTATTGCTTGACCTTGCAAACCTGTTGAGAGTAAATATACATCACCATTACTCTCCATAGCTTCTTTTACTGAGCGAAATATTTCTGTTTCAAAATGGTGTTCAACAAGCTTGTTGGCTATGCTTTGAGCCAGATAGACCTCGCTTTCTACAATTATTACTTTCAATTTTTACTCCAATTTTTGTATGATAGTGAAGAGACAGCATGAACTGTCAATCCTTCACCTCGCCCTACAAATCCAACATCTTCAGATGTTGTTGCTTTGATATTAACAAATTGTGTGCCTATTCCAATTAAATTTGCTAAAACTTTTCTCATCTCTAATTTATGTGGTGTTATTTTTGGCTTTTGAGCTACTATTGTGATATCTATATTATTTATTTCAAACCCAAACGCATATATTTTTTCTACAACAGATTTTAATAACTCTTTGGAATCTGCACCCTTATATACAATATCTGTATCAGGAAAATATTCGCCAATATCTCCCATCCCAGTAGCCCCCAAAAGAGCATCAATAATAGCATGTATGGCTGCGTCACCATCGCTATGGGCTTTTAATCCAAAGCCACAATCAATCTTTACGCCCCCTAAAACCATCGTTTTGGTTTCATCAAATGTATGAGTATCAATCCCAAAGCCAACCATAATTTTTTGTACAGGAGGCTTTAGACATGGAATTTTATATATATCATTAAAAGAAGTTATTTTGTGAGCATTATGTGAGCCTAGTACAAAATGAACCCTATGTCCACTTGCAACCATACTGCTACTTTCATCCGTGTACTCGACATTTGTACTGATGGCATCTTTGAGTACATTTGTAATACTCAGTTGTGGTGTTTGAATAATTTTCAGCTCATCTCTGTTGATTGGAGTATCACCAAGATACACAGTATCACTAATACTAAGCACTGGAACAATACAGTCACCAAGCTCTCTAGCCTCTATAACCCTACTTACCATATCATGGTCAATGCAACATCTTGCAACATCGCTTACAATTACATATTTTGTTGCAACCTCGCTTAAAGCATTTTTTAATGACTCTTGTCTGCTATCCCCACCAGTCACAAACACATAATCAGCAAAATTTTGCATATATTTTATCTCTTCGTGCGAAGATACAATAATTATTTTGGCAAAATCGTAACACTCAAATTCAGAAGCAACCATTAGCCATAATGGCTTGTTGTCGCTATAAATCCACTGTTTTTTCACTTTTTGTGCAAATCTAGTAGAGTTTCCAGCAGCTAAAAGCACTAGCGTTATATCTTTCATCTTTTTCCTTGCCTAAAATGTAACTAAATTATACACTTATAAGACTTTGAGCAATCTTTCCTTTTATATTCTCTTAAGGCTATTTTGTGTAAAACCAATTATCTTTGTTCTTATAAAAAGATAGTTTAAGATTTAATTGGTATAACTTTAAATAATTAGCGAAAAGAAGGAGATTAATGTGAGAGAAGATTGGATAGCAAAACGCAAAAATGATAGCGTCAAAACACAAATGTATTATGCCAAGCAAGGAATCATAACTGAAGAGATGCAATATGTTGCCGATATAGAAAAGATAGATGCAGAGCTTTTGCGAGCTGAAATTGCAAGAGGGCGATGTATCATCCCAGCTAATGTAAATCATCCTCATCAAGTTCCAATGGCAATTGGTATGGTGTCAAGTTGTAAAATTAATGCAAATATAGGCTCATCAGCACTAGCTAGTGACATAAGTGGAGAGATTGAAAAAGTTGATGTTTGTTTGAAATACGGTGCGGATACGATTATGGATTTAAGTACTGGTGGCGATCTTGATAGTATCAGGGAAGCTGTGGTTGCACACTCTACTGTACCAATAGGTACTGTGCCTATATATCAAATCCTACATGATTGCAATGATAAAATAGAAGATTTAAACATCGAAACTATGCTTGCCGTTTTAGAAAAACAAGCTCTTCAAGGTGTGAGTTACTTCACTATTCATGCAGGATTCTTGCTTAGTTTCATGCCTCATGTGGCTAAACGCAAAATGGGAATAGTTAGCCGTGGTGGTAGTTTGATGGCTGCATGGATGATGCACCATCATAAAGAAAACCCATTTTTTGATGCTTATGATGCTATACTAGATATTTGTCGCAAGCATGATGTATCACTTTCGCTTGGCGATAGCCTACGCCCTGGGTGTTTGTTTGATGCTAGTGATGAGGCACAGCTTAGTGAGCTTAAGATGCTAGGCGAACTTACTCTTAGAGCTTGGGAAAAAGATGTACAGGTAATGATAGAAGGACCTGGGCATGTTCCACTCAATCAAATAGAGCGAAATATGAAGATAGAGCGTGAATATTGTCATGAAGCACCTTTTTATATCCTCGGACCACTTGTAACTGATATAGCTGCTGGATATGACCATATAAGCTCTGCTATTGGTGCGGCTATTGGTGGTTGGCATGGTGCGGCTATGCTTTGTTATGTCACACCAAAAGAACATTTAGGTCTTCCAAATGCAGCCGATGTTAGAGAAGGGATTATAGCTTATAAAATCGCTGCACACGCTGCTGATATAGCTAGAGGACGCAAAGGAGCAAGAGATGTAGATGATGAGATGAGCGATGCTAGATATGGTTTTGATTGGAATAGACAGTTTGAACTTGCACTTGACCCTGATAGAGCTAGAGAGTATCATGATGAGACTTTGCCACAAGATGTATTTAAAGATGCAGAGTTTTGTTCCATGTGCGGACCTAAATTTTGTTCATACAAGATAACTCAAGAGATAGTTGCCAAGCATGGTGAAGATATGGTGAATGTTTAGGATATAATAAATATATTCTTATTCTACTTTTCTTTTTAAAAAGAAAAGTAACAAAAGAAAAGCGTCATCTTCACGAAACGCACACTATTTTTACAAAGCAAAAATTTAGTGGCTTTTCGAGCGTTCAGATGACATTATTTAAATAAATAAAAAGGAAAAAAATGACAAAAGAACAAGTTTTAACTGCATTAAGCGATGTAACATATCCAGGATTTACAAAAGATATCGTTGCATTTAATTTCGTTAAAGATGTAGAGATAAATGGCGATAAAGTGGCTGTAACAGTTGATATAACATCAAGTGCAGCAGAGGTTAAAGAGATTTTAGTAAATGATATTACTATTACTCTAAAAAAACTAGGTGCTTCAGAGGTCATAGCTAATATAATACAGCCTAAAGCACCAAGGGAAGCTAGCAACTCTATGAGTGGTAAAAATCTAGTTCCTCATGTAAAAAGCTTCATTATGGTCAGTTCAGGTAAGGGTGGAGTAGGTAAATCAACCACTTCTGTTAACTTAGCAATAGCTATGGCGATGCAAGGTAAAAAAGTAGGTCTGCTTGACGCTGATATATATGGACCAAATGTTCCACGGATGATGGGTTTAATAGACCAAAAACCAGAGATTAATGGACAAAAAGTTATGCCATTAAAAGCATATGGTGTTGAAGTGATGAGTATGGGTTCTCTTATGGAGCCAGGACAATCTCTAATCTGGAGAGGTTCTATGATAATGAAAGCTATTGAGCAGTTCTTGCGTGATATTTTGTGGTCAGAGCTTGATGTGCTTGTAATAGATATGCCTCCAGGAACAGGTGATGCACAGCTAAGTTTGGCACAAAGTGTTCCTGTAACTGCTGGAGTTACCGTGACTACTCCACAAGAAGTTAGCCTAGATGATAGTAGAAGAAGCCTAGATATGTTCCAGAAACTTCATATTCCTATCGCTGGTGTGGTAGAAAATATGAGTGGATTTATCTGTCCATCATGTGAGACTGAATCTGACATATTTGGCATGGGTACTAGCGAGGCAGTAGCAAAAGAGTTTGATAGTGAGCTACTTGTGAGAATTCCAATAGAGCCAGCAATTCGTATAGGTGGTGATACTGGACTACCAATAGTCTATAACCAACCGAGCAGTGAAACAGCAAAAAGATATCAAGAACTTGCTAGTAAAGTTATAGCTTTTGTAGATAATGTCAATAGCGAAGGCGGTGCTAGTAATGCATCTATTCAGCCTACAACACCTCCAGGTGTGAGTGCGTGTAGTTCACACTAATATCTTGTAGATAACCATCAGTTATTGGTGGTTATAGTCCATTACCCCACATATGCATCTTTTTTGCTACTACAGCATCGTAATTTTTCCATATATCATGAATTTTATTTGGTGTTCTAAATTCACACATATCAAGCATACCCTCAGTGTCAAAAAGTAGATTTTGGTCTTGTAGTACAATAATCTCAGCAGAATTTTCCATAGAACGATATATGTTTTGTAAAAGCTTGATTGGATTTTCGTGGATAGATAAAGTATCTTTGAGAATAACATATTCATAATCTCTAGCACTACCTTTTGGTTGACCAGAATAATCTTTGATTTTATCACATCTTTTGATTTGTGGTGATGTGAAGTTAAGATTAGTATATGAGGCTATATCCATTGAGCCATTATAGGCTTTTATAAAATCACTAAATATTTCTACTATTTCGTCTAGTTCGTCACCTATTATAAGTATTTTCATCTGTGGAGACGGGCGTAAAATATCTAGTATCATAGTGCCAAATCGTGTAGTTCTCTAAAGAGATATGCTTCAACTATATCTTCTATGTATCTTTGAGTGTGGGCAACAAGCACCACTATTCCAGCCTCAAAAAACTCCATGATAGGTTCATAGTCATTGCGAACTACGATAGCCTCTGCGTTGTTGTATGTTTCGTTATATGAGTCTTGAAAGGTGGTGTTGATTAGTTTGCCATCTATTATTTCTATTGTAGCCCAAGAGAGAGCAGATGTAATATCTGTTAGCTTGGACTCTTCTGTGTCGTTGCCATCCATTGGTAGCAGTAGTATCATTGTGTCTCCAGTTTTTGACTATTTTACACAAAAATACTTTATCAAAGCTATTGTTTTAGCTCCGTTCTTATGATTTTTACAGCTTCAACCATATTTATCAGACTTGGCTTTACCTCTTCCCATTTTCTTGTTTTCAAACCACAATCTGGATTTATCCAAAGCTGACTGGCTGGAAGCACTTTTAATAGTTCCCTAGTTTGTATTACCATCTCTTCTACACTTGGAATACGAGGTGAGTGAATATCATATATTCCAGGTCCTACCTCTTGTGAGTAGCCAACCTCGGCAAATATTTTAAGTAGCTCATTACCACTTCTAGCCGTTTCAATAGAGATGACATCTGCGTCCATATCTTCTATGGTTTTAATAATATCATTAAATTCACTATAACACATATGTGTGTGAATTTGAGTCTCTATATTTGCCGTGCTAACTGATATTTTAAAATCTCTAACAGCCCAATCTTCATAAGCTTTTATCTTTGAATCTCTGAGTGGATATCCCTCTTTAAACGCAGCTTCATCTACTTGTATGATTTTTATACCCGCATTTTGCAAGTCATCTATCTCATCGCTTAGTGCAACAGCAATTTGTTTGGATACATCGTTTCTAGCCATATCATCTCTGACAAACGACCAGTTGAGCATAGTAACAGGACCAGTTAGCATTCCTTTCATAATTAGTGGAGTTAAGCTTTGAGCGTAGACAGCCCAACCGACAGTCATCGCTTTAGGTCGGCTTATATCTCCATAAATAAATGGTGGTTTCACACATCTGCTTCCATAGCTCTGAACCCAACCATTTTGACTAAATCCATAACCACTCATCTGCTCACCAAAATACTCAACCATATCGTTTCTCTCTGGCTCGCCATGCACAAGTACCTCAAGCCCACACTCTTCTTGGAATGCAACACACTCTTTTATGTATTCTTTTAGACCATCTTCATATGCTTTTTCGCTTATATCACGCTGTTTGAAGTTTGCTCTAAGCTCTCTAAGTTGAGGTGTTTGTGGAAAAGAACCAATAGTAGTAGTAGCTAAATCTTGATAGCCCAAAAGCTCTTTTTGTACCTTGATTCTACTCTTAAACTCTCCATCTCTTGTTAGTTTTGCAAGTGAGCTAACACGATTTTGAACAGTTGTATCGTGTATTTTTGATGAAGTTTTACGACTTTCATTAGCTTTGATATTCTCTTCAAATATTTGCTTATCTTGCTCGGTGGCTTTATCAAAGAATATATTAGTAATCACATTTAACTCTTCAAGTTTTTCAACACCATAGCTAAGCCAATTTTTTATTTCATCATCCATTTTTTCTTCATATTTAAGAGTATATGGCACATGCAAAAGTGAGCAAGAGGTAGAGATAATCATATTTTCTTTATTAACATTTTTTGAGATATTTTCAAGTAATGCTAGAGTAGTGTTCATATCATTTTTCCAAATGTTTCTCCCATCTACTACACCACATATAAGCTTTTTACCACTTTGTGCAATCAACTCTAGTGAATTATTATTCTTTGTACCATGGATAAAATCTAGCCCAATTCCCCAAATAGGAGTATTGACCAAAATTTTTGTAGCTTCGTTTGAGTGTTCAAAATACGAGGTTACTATTATTTTTATGTTTTGTGATACTAGTGATAATCTATCATAAGTATGTTTGATTAGGCTAAGCACCTTAGGTTCCAAATCCTTCACAAATATCGGCTCACCAATCTGTATAATAATCTCATCATCAAGTTTTGATATTTCGCTCAGTAACTCTTCGTATATTGGTAAAATTTTACTATGTAATTCATAAACATCGCCATTATCTACTCTTTTGGAGAGCCCTAGGTATGTTATTGGGCCAATAATATTGATTTTAGTTTTTAATCCACACTCTTTTGCCTCTTTGTACTCCTTTATTATCTTTGAGCAGTTTAATCTATACTCGTCTTTGATGCTCAGTTCTGGAACTATATAGTGATAGTTGGTATTGAACCACTTTGTCATCTCCATGGCAACTCTATCTTTATCACCTCTTGCCATAGCGAAATATAACTCTTCACCATCAAG
>DZCE01000041.1 GCA_022736375.1 Arcobacter nitrofigilis
CATGATACTACCTATTCCACCACTTGCGAAGTATGTAGGAACTTCCATGTTGTTGAATAAGTAAAGCATAGCAATACCAAGGAAACATGCTATATAGTACCACATAGATATATAAAGAGATTTTTCTCTTCTTAATCCAATAAGTCCAAACATAGCAACACCCCATAATACCCATACAAGTACAATCACAACATCAATTGGCCATTCAAATTCAGCATACTCTTTTGAAGAAGTGAATCCTAGTAATAGTGATATAACAGCCGCTAAAGCTCCTACAAAGTATAACCAAAAATGGGCTTTAGCAATAGTCATAACAAATTTTGACTCCGCCATTGATACCTTAAGTACTCTTTGCGCCACATAATAAAATGTAGCGAAACTACCACTTAGTGTAAATCCAAAAATAACTGTATCCGTGTGAACTGGTCTTAGTCTACTAAAAGTACCATATTCTCCAAAAAGATAGTTTAGTTCAGGAAATGCTAATTGTGACGCTATAAGCGTTCCAATAAGCATACCTAATATACCGAATAAAATTGTCGTATATATAAACAGTTTTACTACGGAATAATCATATTCCAATGCTGCGTTTGATTGCATGCAATACCCCCTTTGTGATTTGTGTGTGAAAAATATAAAATTTAACACTCAATTAACATTATAATACAAATTTCAAATGCTAAGCTTAAAGTTTTAACATTAATTTTACAAATTTCACAGTTATTTCACTTTTTGTAGCAAAATCACTATTTTATGCCCTATTTATGGGCTATATCAGAGTAAATGACTCTTATTAAGTGGTGTTTTTTCAATGATAAGTTTAAGATTTAAATAAGTTTTGAGGAAACTTTATCAAAATAAGAGATATTTTGATTTTTATAGGAGTAAGCTAAAAGCTTAATAAAAAATTAAGTTTAAGCTTTGCCTTTAGCACTTTGGATGGAGTGTATATATGCGTAGTCAATTTTTATCTTTGGCTCTTTTTGCAGTAGTGAACTTAGATTCACTACCATATCTTCAAAGTTGTCAAATAGGTAATTCGCCATAGAGCCAGGTATTGGATTAATCTCATTTAGATAAACCTCACCATTTTGGACAAAAAAGTCACATCTAATGATACTTCCTCTGAAAAGGGTGCCATATATTTGTTTGAAGCTATCTTGTATTTTATTTACCAGTTCTGGACTAATATCTGCACTTGTAACTGTTCCATCTCGTGAAAAGTCCATATATTTCTTCTCAAAATCCAAGAATTCCTCTTTATGAGGTTCTTCAATAATAGAAAGTTCCCAATCATCTGTAAAAGACCCAGCTTGGTTGTACTCTTTGATACCTTCCATAAATGGCTCTATCAAAATATCAGTATCAAATTCAAAGGCAACATCAAGTGCGTAGTCTAGCTCGCTAATATCTTTTACGATACTAACGCCAATACTGCTACCCAAACGAGAAGGTTTAATGATTACTGGCAATGGTGTTGTGATTTTTCTCTCATCATTGATAGTTAAAATCTCATATGGGAGTGTTTTTACTCCTACACTCCCAGCAAAAAACTTTGTATAAAGTTTATTGTAGCTCATAGCACAAGCTTCAAGGCGTGGAGATATATATGGGATACCATTGAACTCCATTAGTGCAGCCATTTTGCCGTCCTCTCCATCTCTACCATGAATTAGATTTAAAATAGCGTCAGTAACAACTGGTTTTGCACCCATCATTCCTGTGATTACAAAACCACCTTTTTGTAATTGGAGTTTTTTACATTTTTTGTATGCACCAGAGCTAAAAGTAGATGATTTCATATCTTTTTTGTCTATTAGATAGAATTCTCGATCACTACTAACAAAAATATTTACTAAATTCGTTTTTTTGAATACCTTTTGCATAGTAATACTGCTAACTATACTGATTTCATGCTCAAAGCTTGAGCCTCCAAATAAAATACCTAAATTCATCTATTTTCCTTTAAATTATTTCAACATACTATAAAATTCACCAAATACAAAATTACTCTCATGTGGTCCTGGACTTGCTTCTGGGTGATGCTGTACCGACATTGATGGAGAATCATTATACTTCAATCCCTCTATGGTATCATCAAATAGGTTTGTATGGGTTACTATGGCTACTTCTATAATATTATCAGGAACATTATAGTTGTGATTTTGAGCTGTTATTTCCACTGCTCCAGTAATTACATTTTGCACTGGATGGTTTCCACCATGATGTCCAAATTTGAGTTTATATGTGTCATAACCATGTGCTATTGAAAGCAGTTGATGACCTAGACATATTCCAAATAGTGGTATTTTGTGTGCGATTATCTCTTTGATCTTATCTTGCTCATTTTTAAGTATCAATGGATCACCAGGACCATTTGACAAGAAAACTCCACTTATCTCACCACTATCATATCTATCTATTATTTCACTAACTTCAATGCTATTAGGTACAACATCAACACTCATGCCTGCATTTGTAAGCTCATTTAATATATTTCTCTTGATACCAAAATCAAGTGCAATTATTTTTTTAGAAGTTTTTGGTACTTTATATTCAAATTTTTCCATATCATATGTGGCATGATTATGAGTATATGCTACTTTTGTACTCACTTGCTCTATATAGTTTATATCTTCTATTCTTGGTGCTTTTTCTAGTAGTAACTTTAGCTCTTCTTTGTCATGAATTTCAGTAGAAGCTATCATCATCATAGCCCCTTCGCTTCGAAGCATTTTGGTTAAGAATCTTGTATCTATCTCTGTAATTCCAAGCACACCAAATCTATTTAAAAGTTCAGATAAAGTTTCCTCACTTCTAAAGTTTGATGGTCTAGCTTGGTAATTTCGTACGATTATCCCTTTGCAAAAAACACTTTTACTCTCCATATCTTGCTCGTTACAACCTACATTTCCTATTTCGGGCATTGTAAAAGTAACAAATTGTCCAGCATAACTAGGATCACTTGTAATCTCCTGATAACCAGTTAATGAAGTATTAAATACGATCTCACCTACACTTGTGCCATCACTCCCAAAGCTTTTAGCCTCTAAAAATAGTCCATTTTCTAGGTACAATGAGATTTTTTTCATTATAGCATACCTCTTTTTATAAGTTCTTCTTCATATAATCTCTCATAAAGTAGCTCATAATCTGCACTTCCAGGAATTAGCTCTCTTTTCATTGTTTTAATTTTTCCGTATACAATATCATCGATAGCTTCATATGCATCGGCAAAAGAACGGAATGATTTAAAGATAATATTTTTGATTTGATTTTCATTTGTATCATATTCTGCTAAATAATTCTCATATAATTCATCTAGTATCTTATGTGCTAAATCATTATATCTATCGTTATAATCCATTATTACACCAAATTCTGGTGCCATCTTCTTTTTGATCATAAAGAATAACTGTCTCTCATCTGCTAACTGAAACTCAATTTCATCCATATTGGCTTCAAGCATCTCTTTGACTTTAATATCAAGTGCGTGTTCTTGTTTCAGGTTAATATCTATGATAGCTTTACACGCCTCTACTACTGCTTCTTTACCTTTTGGTAACTTAACAAAATCAGCATTTGCTAAATCAATAGCTATTTTTCCTGCTACATATCTAGTTTGGTTTGGTTTTAATCTCATATTATCTCCTTAGTCTCTAATGATTGTATCATCTCTATCTGGGCTTGTAGATATGATACCTATCTTTGTCCCTACCATTGCTTCTAGTGCAACTATGTAGTCTCGTGCCGTTTGTGGCAACTTATCAAATTCGCGCACACCTTCACTCTTGTCCCATCCTGCGAATGTTGTATATACAGGCTTTGCTGATTCCAAGTCATACGGCACAGAATCAACGGCTACACCATCCACCTCATAACCTGTACATACCTTTATCTCAGCAAACCCATCTAATACATCTAGCTTCATTAGAGCTATTTGATCCACTCCATTAACTCGTACAGCATGACGCATAGCTACGGCGTCAAACCATCCACATCTTCGTGGACGACCTGTTGTAGTACCGAATTCATGACCTTTTTCACGGATAAGCTCACCATCACTACCTAAATCTTCACTAGGAAATGGTCCATTGCCAACTCGCGTACAATATGCTTTTGCAATTCCAGTAACCTTACCTATATCTTTTGGGTTAAGCCCAAGTCCACTACATGCTCCAGCACTTACAGTCGTTGAACTTGTCACAAATGGATAAGTACCATGGTCGATATCTAACATGGTGCCCTGTGCACCTTCTAGTAATACACGCTTATTCTCTTTTAGTGCGTCCCATACCATTAGTGTAGTATCTACTATGAATGGAGACAAAACTGTTTTATAGCTCTCTAGTTCACTTATTAGTTCGGCAGATGTCGGGATAGGAACACCTAAAACTTCCATAAGCGAAGCGTGCTGTGTGAGATGTGAGATAATCTTAGTAGCTAATTTACTAGGATTTTGTAGCTCACCTACTCTATGACCTACTCTCGCTACTTTATCACCATATGCAGGTCCAATGCCCTTACCTGTTGTACCTATTGCGCTTTTGCCTTTTAAGATTTCAAAAGCCTTGTCAATTTGGGCATGATAAGATAACAACAAGTGAGCTTTATCAGATATAAATAGTCGCCCCTCTAGATTCTCAAATTGCGTCATCTCTTTAATGAAATCTTTTGGAGAAAATACTACTCCATTTCCTACGATATTTTTTGCATTTGAATTTAGTACACCTGATGGTATTAAGTGAAGTGCATATTTTTTGCTTCCAACTACTATAGTATGTCCAGCATTATGTCCACCTGCAAATCGACAAACAAAGTCATTATTATTTGCCATATGGTCTACTATCTTACCTTTGCCTTCATCGCCCCACTGTAGTCCAACTATTATCTCTGCTTTGTTCATTTCATTCCTTGATTCATTTTCTGATGGATGCACTCATCTGTATATATTGCAAAACCGGATGCATTTTCATTGTCGATTGTATAGCTACCACCCATTGCCAAAAGTGAATTGCCGCTAAATATTTTAAATGTTAATGACTCATAATATCTCATTTTTGAATAATAAAGTGGAGATATTATTACATTAGCATAGTCTACACTGCTAGCTTCATGCTTAAGCTTTTGTAATTCACCTTTAACATCTTCTGGATAAATATCTAGATTATCCAAATCAGATACACTATGCATCATGACGAGACTTTTTATCCAGATATTTTTATCTTCCAAAAGAGTTTCTACATTCATATTTTTCAACACATCAATTGATACGCCATATTTCTCATTTAATAGTTGAGGTATACGCATATTTGATATTTGAAGCAATGGCTTAAGCCCTATTAGAGATAAAAGCTCTAGTGTAACACTAAGTGTATTTTGAAAATCACCATGTAAAATTTCGCCACCTACTTGATAATGCTCAGTTGTAGGAAAAGTTACAGTTGGCTGGATATAAAACCACTTTTTAAGCTCCACACTTCGTCCCAATCTTTTTGTAGCGATACGCAATACATCAGGTGTTGAGTCAGCTCTTAATGTTACTGTATGATTGTGGTTATCATTTAAGCGTATTAGTGTATCAGTATTATCAAAACTATCATGTTGGTGGTATGAAAATAGTGGTGTCACTATCTCTTCAAAACCCAACTCCTCAAGTCTTTTGCTAGTAATAAACTCTATTTCTCTCTTTAGCTTTGCACTTTTGCCAAAATATAGTTTTGAACCACTAGGAATTTCATGTTCAAATATCATTATATTTCACTTTTAAAATATACTTCACTAAAAACTTTACTAGCAGTTCCATCAAATGCTCTTCTGCCTAGCTTATCTAGTGCTAGCTCAACCGCATTCACAACCCATACGCTCTCATATGCTGGTATCAGCCCCATTTGATTAATACGGAAAATTTTACCCTTGAGGTGGTCTTGTCCGCCAGCTATATTTACTCCGTATTCATTTTTTAATAGTTTTCGTATAGCTTCAGATTCATCATCATAAACCGTACTCATTGACATAGCTGGAGTAGTTGGATATATTTCAAGACCAATCGCTCGCAAAGCTACACTTGTTGCATTTGCTCTTTTTTTAGTATTTTCATAAAGTGCGTCTAATCCACCCTCTTTTTCTATCTCATCAAACATTGCATTTAGTCCAGCTATCAGAGTAGTTGCAGCAGTCCATGCTGTTGTGTTTTTCTTTTGGTTCTTTATCTCTGTTGCCAAATTAAAGTAATAATCCTTGCCATTTCCTATCTTCTCAATAGCATGACTAGAAAGCCCTATCATAGCAAGTCCAGGAGGAAGCATAAGTGCTTTTTGGCTACCAGTAACCAATGCATCAATATTGCTCACATCAATTGGTTCTACTGCCACTGCTGTAATACCATCAGCGATTACCATAATGCTTGGATTTATCTCTTTTACTCTAGCAGCTATCTCTTCTACTGGGTGTCGTAAACCTCCAGCACTCTCACATATCTGAATACATATTGCATCAATATCTGGATTAGCCATTAGAGTAGCTTCTACATCAGCGATACTAGCTGGTGTATTCCATTCATATTTTAGCTCTACTTTTGGAATGCACATTGCATCTGCTATCTTGCCAAATCTCTCTCCGAATTTACCAGAATTAATAGTCAATACTTTACTGTTGGCTAGATTGATCATACACGCTTGCATTGCTCCCGTGCCACTACTTGCTAGCATGATGCACTCTTCCATGCCCATCATGGATATCAAATTCTCTCTTGCTTTTTCAAAAATAGCTTCAAACTCCGGTGTACGATGATGAAGTGTAACAGTAGCCATTGCTTGTCTGACGGATTCTAATACAGGTGTTGGACCAGGTGTAAAGAGTAGCATTCTCTTCCTTTTTCTTTAGCATTTTAATTTACTTATTATATCCCAAATCTGTTTAGAGCTTGGTAAATAGCTTTATTATATGATTTCTTGTTTGTTATTGTGAGAAGAATTAATGAGTATAGATATTATAAGCAGAGGCTTGCGCCTCTAGTCTTAACGATTACAAGTACCTTTGCAAGTACTTATTCCAAGTATAGAATAAAGTGCACACCAACCAATTAATGCTGTTATAATAGGAATTATCCCAATATATGCGATTGTATTCCCAGTCATATATGCATATCCGATTAATGCAACTCCTATTACTATTCTTATTAATCTATCAGTATTCCCCAAGTTTTTGTTCATTTTATATCCTTTTTTTTGAGTTATATTGAATTATATGATAAATGAAACGAATCTACTGTAACATAGGTTACTTAACTATCTTTTTTTATTTTTTTGTATTTTATAATTCTAAAAACTAAAAATATAATTAAAGGTAAAGCCAATCCAAAATAAATCAAAGCATTGGCGTAGTTACCTTCAATATAAAATCTTACGCCAAACACAATCAAAATAGTTGCTATAATAAAGCACATATCTGTAATTCACTCTCTAAAACTTCTATTTTTTTTCTATGAAGCTTGATAATATTCTTATTCTCAAGGTTTTTTAAAATCCTGCTCACAACAACTCTAGATGTATAAAGCTTATTTGCAAGCTCTTCATGTGTGATTTCCACCATAGTTTCATTTTGGCTTTTTAAAAATTCAACCAACCTTGTGTCTAGCCTTTTGAATTTTATATCTTCTATAAGTGTCGTCAATGCACAAAATTTTAATGCAAAAAGAGAAAAAATATATTCTTGATAATCACTAGAACTAATCATTAGATCACGAATAATTTTTGCACTAACCAGCCTCCCTTTAATATCTGTAGTTGTCTGTGCGGTAGCAATTGATGGAGTTTTTGATAATGCACTTGAAATATTGACTATGCATTGCTCACCTTTGCTTATCTCGTAAAGTGAGATTGCTTCGTGACTATCAGCATAAATACTAAGCTTCGCTTTTCCCTCTTCTAAAAAAAGTATGTCATTACAAGTATCACCCTGATAAAACAAAATTGAATCTTTTGCGAGCTCAATACTTTTTGAATTTTTTAGAAAGTATTCTTGTTCTTCATCGTTAAATATATTAGCAAAATCAAAATCATGCATTTTGAGCCTTATTTATTAAGTTGAGAATTGCAAAATTCCTCTATTTTTGCTATTTTATTGACATCAATATGGTCTTTGCCCCACATAATTACCTGGCGGACTATAGTTGCAAGACCACACTTGTGATTTATCATCACATATTGCTTTTGCACAACCTACTTTTACTGTATCTTTCCATACTAGCTGAGTATAATGCCCGCACACTTGCCCATATGAACACTTATTTGATTCCAAATTATAGTATTTTCTCTCTGCAGCCCAAGCATTAACAACATTTGCTGGGCTAACATTTGCAAGCTCTTTTCTAGTTTGCGTATATACCATAGGACTACACCAGTATAAATTTTCTCCAAGACCAGGTATGCAACTGTGAACCATTTTGCATCCTCGTTCACCAGCCAATCTTCCTACCCATTGTCTTGCGTTCTCGCTTAATTCATTTGACCATTGTAAATTTGCTAATCCATGTTGGGCTCTAACTTCATTATGGGCTGATAAAATTTTATTTTTTTCATAGCTACTCAATGCATAACCATTTGTACCAAATATAGTACAGATTATTGCGATTATAAATCTTTTATTAAATTTCATTTTTGACTCTCTCCTCATTCTTTATAGTTTCTTTAGCTATCATCTCCACTATCTCTTTTATGCTCAAGCTCTCCACATCGAGTATCACATCGGCCACTTCTCTATACAGCTTGGCTCTTTCATTGTATAGTTTTTTCGCTTCTTTTTCTTTGTTAAATAGTGGTCTTTTGGCTAATTTCGCCTTAGCGTTTTTTGCATTTTTTAGCCTTTTGTGTATCCATTCAAATGACGCATCAAGCAGTACAACCCTACCAAGACTCTTTAGATTATTGACTTTATAAAAGCCACCACCACAACTAATAAGCGTATTTGTCACGCTTGATTCTATCCAATTAGCTGTCTCTTGCTCTAAAGCCCTAAAATATGCTTCACCCATTTTGTCAAATATTTTTTTGACCTCTTTATTCTCTTTTGACTCTATAATATCATCTGTATCAATATTAAATACACCGTGCGTTCTAGCATAAGCTCTTGCTATTGTGCCTTTGCCTACACCCATAAAACCTATTAAAATTATATTTCTTGTCATAACGCCACTTTAAATTTATTTTAAAAATTATACCATATTTTTGTTTGGTGTGCTAGCAAACCAACCCTACTGTTCTTCATCGCTCATCTCTAATGCTTTTATATGTGGAATTGCATTTCCAGCAATCCCTTGTAATGCACCATGCATCTCGGTAGTATTAGCTAGCACCCCGTCTATAAGCTTTTGTCTTCGCTTCCATGATGCCATTAGTGAACGCTTCTCCTTTTCAAGTTCGTCTTGCATAGTTACAAATCCATTTACAATAGCCGTGAGTTGCATATTAAACTCATTACTTGTGAGATAGCTATATAAAAGTGACATTTTATCACCCCTATTGATATCTTTTTGTGTGGCTTTATGCGTACTTATAAGTGATTGTCTCAGCAACGAAACTGAACCTTTAAACTCTTCTAAGTTACAAATCCATACACCCTCATAAAATCCCATCCTCTGCATTCCATTTGGATAGACAGCAGTTACCATTACCCCTATATCTGCTTTTTGAGACAACATATCTTGCTTAAATTTGGCTATCCAGCCATCTGCCCATGATTTGGTATTTTTACTCTCATAGCATATCACACCACAATTTTGCTGTTCTCTAGTGTGTACCACCTGCACGCAATCAGCGCCAAATGCACCTTTTTTTACTTCACTAATATTATCAAAAGCAAATTGGCTACTCAGCCACTCTTCGATAGCAAGTTCTTGCACTTCTCCTTGAAGCTGCATACTTCCTTGTTCTGCTTTTCGCTTCATCTCATTAATTAGCCTTGTTTGCTCTTCTAGTTGCTTATCTCTCTGCTGTAACTGAAGTTCATTTTGTTCAGCAAACTGTTTTGCCATCTTCTCTTTTTCTAATGCTAAATCTTTACCAAGCTCTAGCTGTGCTTCTACTTTTGCCATTGAGACTGCTTCGTCTTTTTCTCTTTTTAGTTTTTCTATCTCAACTCTACTAGCATTAAGCTCTTTGACTTGCTCGCTTTTAGATTCTAGCTCTTTACGCATAGCTTCCATTGCATCACTAAAATCTTTTGTCATATCTTCTCTGATTTGATTTGCCAAATCTATTTGAAGCTTTTGTTTTTCTATTCTGAGCTGCTCATTGGTTGCATTCTTGACACTATCCTCGAACTTCTCTTTTTGTTCAGCTAGCTCTTCTTCTTTTGCTTTTAAATTATCAAGGTGTGTTTTGTACTCTTTACGCTTGGCTTCTATCTCAATTTCATGCTTCTTTTTTTCGCCGAGCCACTCTTGTTTATGTTTTGATTCTAGTTGATGAAAAATGGCTTCATTTATATCTATCTCTGTTCCACAGTTTGGGCATTTGATTGTTGGTTTATTTATCATTATATCTTCTTTGTTTTATCTGCTTATATTCTATCCAAAACAATCTAATAACCACTAAATATGTCAAAATGTCATTTTATGCACTATAAAAAAACACAACTAGGCAAATTTAATACTCCTCTAAACTCAAAAAAGATAAAATATTGCAAACAAACAAAAAGGATACAGATGTTACACGAATATAGAGAAGAGATAAGCGAACTTAAACAATCAAATGCACATTTTGCAAAAATTTTTGAAAAACACAATGAACTTGATCAAAAAGCCAAAGATAGTGATGAGGGTAGATTGGCACTTAGTGATGCTGAGCTTGAAACTATCAAAAAAGAGAAGCTTTTACTAAAAGATGAGGCTTTAAAATTAATACTTGATCACAAAAAAGCTTAAATCTCCAATTTATCTGTAAGCCACTTAGGCTTACAAAACTATCCAAATATCAATTTAAATCTCACCTACTAAATACGACTTGCTTTTTTCATTTTGTAAATATACACTATCGCAATTAAAACTATACTTATTACAGCTATTATCGTTGCTCTACCCAAATAGTGTTCCACTAAAGCTTCATTGGAACCGACTAAATATCCCACAAACATAAGTACAAGCACCCAAATAGCAGACCCTAATGTGGTATAAATTATAAATTTACCCAAATGCATTTTAGCATATCCAGCTGGCAAGGATATTAGATGTCTAACGCCCAATATCAAACGACCACTAAATGTAGATATCTCACCATGTTTTATGAAAAATGTTTCTAGTTTTGCTAATTTATCATGTGAAAGAAGTATATATTTACCATATTTTTCCAAAAAGGCTCTACCATATTTCATAGCAAAAAAGTAGTTAAATAGTGCTCCACCAAGTGAGCCAAGAACCCCCATAAGTGTAGCTATAACGAAATTCATCTCGCCTTTTTGTGCTAAATATCCAGCTGGTATCATAACTATCTCACTAGGAACTGGCACAAATGTACTCTCCAAAAACATGAGTATAAAAATACCAGCGTACCCAACACCACCAATGGCATCTACTATCCACTGGGCGATATCATGCATCATATCAGAAACTATTCTGTAAATGCGCCAACAGATGTAAGCTTATTGTATCTAGCTTCTAACATCTCATCAACACTTAATGCTCTAAGCTCTTTGATTGACTTCAGATAGTAATCTTTTAGTACATTTGCTGTAGTGATTTTATCTCTATGAGCGCCAATAAGTGGCTCATCAAGAACGGCATCAATTAGTTTATGCTCCATAAGATCACTCGAACTTATTTTTAGTGCATCAGTAGCTACTTCTACTTTTTTCGGGTCATCCCAAAGTATAGCTGAACAGCCCTCTGGAGAGATAACTGAAAATACAGAATATCTCATCATAGCAAGTCTATCAGCAACACCAATTGCCAATGCACCACCGCTTCCACCTTCGCCTATAACTATTGAAATCATAGGAACTTTAACGCTAGTAAACTCAAATAGATTTCTAGCAATAGCTTCACTTTGACCACGCTCTTCAGCACCAAGCCCTGGGTATGCGCCTGGAGTGTCAACTAGCATAAGTACTGGTATATCAAATTTCTCTGCTAATTTAACTGCACGAAGTGCCTTACGGTAACCCTCTGGATTAGGCATACCAAAATTTCTTTTGATTTTGTTCTTTGTACCTCTACCTTTTTGTTCGCCAATAACCATAGTTTTTTGACCACCAATATACCCCAAAAAACAGACCAAGGCAGGATCATCGCGAAATGCTCTATCACCGTGTATTTCGTAGCTATCCGTCATTATCATACGAATATAATCAAGCGAATAAGGTCTGTCTGGATGACGAGCTAGTTGTAGTTTTTGATATGAAGATAGGGAACTAAACTTCTTTGTTATCTCTTTATTTAAATCTTTTTCTACACTAGCAATGGCAATTTTATCCCCACTTGCTTTGGCTGATTCAAGTGCATTATCTAGTGTTTCTATACTTTTTTCAAATTCGAGATATGTAACCATCTTGCTAAACCTTTATACTTTTTGGAATATTACAACACCATTTGTGCCACCAAATCCAAATGAGTTACTCATAGCCACTTTTACTTCTACTTTTCTAGCAACATTTGGAATATAATCCAAATCACACTCACTATCAGGAGTAGTATAGTTGATAGTAGGAGCTAGTATACCATCTCTCATTGACATCAATGTCACAACAGCCTCGATAGCACCAGCAGCGCCCAAGCAGTGACCTATTTGACCCTTGATTGAGCTAATTGCTGGAATAGTCCCCTTGTCTCCAAAAACAGCTTTGATTGCTGCTGTTTCATTTTTGTCATTTGCTGGAGTACTTGTGCCGTGTGCATTTATATAATCTACTTTTGGATTTCCTGCCATCTTCATTGCAGCTGCTATTGCTCTTTTTGGGCCATCCACAACTGGAGTTGTGATATGATTAGCATCTCCACTCTCGCCAAAACCTATAACCTCACCATAGATTTTCGCTCCCCTTGCTATTGCCATCTCATACTCTTCTAACACCAATGCACCAGCACCCTCGCCCATTACAAACCCACTTCTATCACTATCAAATGGTCTCGATGCTTTAGTTGGATTTTCATTATCTGTACTTAGAGCTTTCATGGCTGCAAATCCACCCATCCCAACAGGACAAATAGCTGATTCAGCACCAACAACTAGCATTCTATCAGCCCCACCGAGCATAATAGTTTTAGTTGCCTCATTTATGGCGTGAGTACCTGCTGCACAAGCTGTTACACTTGAAAGATTTGGACCCTGTAATCCATGTTCGATTGTCACAAAGCCACCAAGCATATTTACAAGTGATGATGGGATAAAGAATGGAGATATTCTCTTTGGTCCACGCTCATGACAAACGATAGCATTTTTTTCTATATTTGGCAAACCACCTATACCAGCAGCCGAACTCACTCCAAATCTTTCAGTATCAAAACCCTCTGGAAGTGACGCATCATTCATTGCCTCCCCAGCTGCTTTTAGCCCTAAGTGAATAAATCTATCTGCTTTTTTAACCTCTTTTGCATCCATAACTGTGTTTGGATCAAAATCTACAACTTCGCCTGCGATTTGAGCTGATTGTTCGGATGGATCAAATAGCTCAATGCGTCTAATGCCACATTTACCAGCAACTATTGCTTGAAATGAACTCTCTTTGTCATGACCAAGACTATTTATCATGCCCAATCCTGTTACAACTACTCTTTTCATATCTTCTCCTCGAATTTTCAGCCCTAAGACTATTGGGATAGTGTAATAAAATCTTTCTAAAAAGACTCTATTAAACTATCTCATATTTATCTGTTTATAAACTAATTTTAACCCCAAATGGGATTGAAATTATGCTTGCGTACCTTCAATAAAATTAATTGCATCTGCTACTGTAGCGATTTTTTCAGCTTGGTCGTCAGGGATTTCGATATCGAATTTTTCCTCAAGAGCCATAACTAGTTCAACTACATCTAGGCTATCAGCACCTAAATCTTCTACGAACTTTGAATCTTCTTTTACCTCATCAGCACTTACATTAAGTTGCTCTACTACTACCGCTTTTACTTCTTCAAATAATGCCACAGGCACTCCTTTAATATTTTAATAACGCATAAGTATACCAAAAAAATGATAAAAATATCAAATACCAATATATTATCTTATGAACTATGTTTATTTTGACACGATTTGTTTCAAGAAGTAATTTGAGAAATCATCTATAAAACTTGGCATACTACAACAAAGAATCTAAAGTCTCTATTAGCAAATATTACTTCAAACAGGGGAAATAAACAACATATACAAAATTGTTAAGTATATTTTAATATCATAAATACTATTATAATAGCAGTTATAGCTAAAAAGGAGGAACTATGAATAATATATTGGAATTTATGACTCCAAAAGAACTATCTTTGGAGTTGGCTAATAAGGTTAAATCGGCAAGATTATATCAACAATACAGACAAATTGATTTAGCCAACAAAGCTGGAGTGAGTTTTGCTAGCTATAAAAGATTCGAGCAAACAGGAGAAGTATCTCTTGATGGTTTTTTGAGGATACTAAAAGCACTCAATATTGCATCTCTATTAAATGAGATATTGACATATCAGATAATCAGCCCAAATGAATATAAGAGCAATCCTAAAAAGCTTAGTGCAAAAAGAGTGAAAAAGAGACAAGATGAAAAATAATAATATTGTAAATGTTTATTTATACAATAGTCTTGTTGGCACATTGATGCAACAACAAAACAATATATATTTTGAATATGATGAGGATTTTTTAAATTCTAAATTAGAAATATCTCCTGTTAAAATGCCATTAAAAAGAGGGGTATTCACAAACCATGAAGATAGATACTTCAATACTCTCATGGGTGTTTTTAATGATAGTTTGCCAGATAAATTTGGTAATGCAGTCATCGAACAATATTACAAAGAGCAAGGCAAAAGAGTAGAGATGATTACCGCATTAGAAAAGCTGATATACATTGGCAATAGTGCCATGGGAGCTTTGGAGTATAAACCAGCAGTAGAAAACAACTCTTTTGGTAAGATGATTATACTTTCTAGTCTTGTAGAGGATGCACGAAAAATCATAAAAGGCAATATTGATACCACAATACCACATATCATGAGTTCTGGACACTCTGCTGGAGGTGCTAAACCAAAAGCGATAATAGCAATCAATAGTGACAAAAATGAAATTGTTTCTGGTAGCTTAAATAATTTAGATAGCTCATATAAACACTATATTATTAAATTTGATGGAGTAAACGAATACGCTAGCCCACAAGATTTTAACAAAATTGAACATATCTATATGAATATATCAAAAGAGCTAAATATTAATACAGCACAAACATCAATATTGTATGATAATGATTTATCTCATCTATTGGTTGAGAGATTTGATAGAGTTGATGGGAAAAAGATTCACCTACACTCACTAAGTGGCATGATGCATAATGATTTTAACAAATCAGGAACATTTAGCTATGAAAATTATCTAAAAACAATATGGAGGGTGTGCAATAATAATGATAGCTTGATAGATGGTGTCAAAAGAATGATATTTAATGTGATAGCCAGAAACCAAGATGACCACACTAAAAATTTTTCATTCCTTATGAGAGAAAATGGCAACTGGGAATTATCACCAAGTTATGATTTGACATACTCTTATGGCAATGGATACACTAGCAATCATCAAATGAGCATAAATGGCAAAACTTCGGATATCACAAGCAAGGATATACATAAAGCATTAGATAGGCTGGGGATTTTGCAACAAAAACAAATCGATGAAATTATCAAAGAGACAAATGAAATATTTTCAACTTTTCACACAAGAGCCAAAGAGCTAGATATTGCCAAAGACAAGATTGAAAGAGTTGAGAAAAATATAAACTATTTGTAATG
>DZCE01000120.1 GCA_022736375.1 Arcobacter nitrofigilis
ATAAATTATGTGCCATATAGTGCTGATGATGCAAGACAACTTGTGCAAAATAGAATTGGTTCAAGAGAGAAAGCAGAAAAAGAACTTGGATTTAAATATAAATACTCTTTGGAAGATGGACTAAAAGCATTGATTGCATGGAGAGAAAAGAAAGAAATTAGAGGTTAATACTATGAAAATGAATATACCTATTACAAAAACAATATTTGGTGATGAAGAAAAAGAAGCAATCGTAAAACCTCTTGAGACGGGATGGGTTGTTCAAGGACCAAATGTAGCAAAATTTCAAACTATGTTTGTAGAATTTACAGGCAGTAAATATGCGCATGCAGCAAGTAACTGCACTACAGCATTACATCTTGGGCTTGAAGCGATGGGTATTGCTAAAGGTGATAAGGTAATAGTTCCTTCTTTTACTTATGTAGCTAGTGCAAATGCAGTTGAATATACAGGTGCAGAAGTAATATTTTGTGATATTGATTTAAAAACTTTTAATATTGATGAAACAAAACTTGAAAAGATTATTAAAAGCGATAGTTCAATAAAAGCGATTATGCCAGTAAACCTTTTCGGTCTTTGTGCCAATATGCCATATATTATGGAATTGGCTAAAAAATATAATCTTAAAATTATAGAAGACAGTGCTTGTGGTTTTGATGGGTGGATTGAGGATAAACATTCTGGTACTTTTGGAGATTGTGGTTGTTTTTCTTTCCACCCTAGAAAGTCTATATGTACAGGTGAAGGGGGTATGCTTATCACTAATGATGAAAATATTGCAAATAAAGTATCACAACTTAAAGACCATGGTGCTAGTAAATCTGATTTGCAGCGACATAAAGAAAAGGGTGGGTCATTACTGCCTGATTTTACCATGAGAGGGTACAACTATCGAATGACAGATATGCAAGGAGCAGTTGGAGTTTGTCAAATGGATAGAAAAGAGTATATCATGAATGGCAGAAGAGAAGTGGCTGCAAAATATGATGTCGTACTAAAAGATATATCACAATTAGTAACTCCATATATTCCAGAAAACTATAAACATGGTTATCAATCTTATGTTTGCATATTTACAGATGGTGAGGATATATCAAATCTTTCAAAAGAGCAAATAGATAGAATTAATATAAAAAGAAATATTTTTATGGAAAAACTTGAAGAGATGACAATAGCTACGAGACAAGGTACTCACGCAGTTCACACACTTGGATATTATAAAAATAAAAATAATTTCAAAGATGAAGATTTCTTGATGAGTTATGCAGCAGATAGACTTTCTATTGCATTGCCTCTTTATGCAGGTATGAGTGATGCAGAGTTTGATTATGTTATCACAAATATAAAAGAGGCATTAAAATAAACATGTGTGGAATAGTAGGAGCTTTATCACTTAACAGACCATCTATTAATGTAGACTTTGTTAAACCTATGGCTGATAAGATAGCTCATAGGGGTCCAGATGATGCTGGGTATCTTTGCTTTTATACTGGAGCAAGACATAATAGAAGGGTCTCTTTTTATCAAAACTTTACAGATGAAAAATTTAAAAATATAGATGATATGCTCTCTACTATAGAGTCACATTCAGCTCAAAGAGAGTTGCATTCACATGACTATGACCTTTATATGGGTCATAGAAGATTATCAATTCTTGATGTTAGTTATGCGGGTCATCAGCCGATGTCGGACTTGTCTAAAAATATTTGGATAGCTTACAATGGTGAAATTTACAACTTCAAAGAATTAAGAAGTGAATTGGAAAAACTCGGGCATAAATTTAAAAGTTATACGGATACAGAAGTTATCATATATGCTTATATAGAGTGGGGGATAGAGTGTATCAAAAGATTTAATGGTATGTTTGCATTTTCTTTGTATGATAACTTCCAAAAAAAGTTTTATTTATGTCGTGATAGATACGGTATAAAGCCAGTTTATTATCATATTACAGAAGATAAAACATTGATATATGCAAGTGAGATTAAGTCTATTTTGGAATATAAAGATTATAAATCGGAAGTAGATAAAGAAGCACTTTTAGAGTACTTTACCTTTCAAAATATATTTACAAATAGAACTCTTCATAAAGATATACAAATACTTGAAGCAGGACACTATTTTGAGATAGATTTGTTATCAACAAATATAAAAAAAGCTCAATATTGGGATTTTAATTTTAGTGAGCCTGAAACTATAAAAGATGAAAGAGAATACATCGAAGAGCTTGATAGACTTTTTATTCAAGCAGTAGAGAGGCAACTAGTTTCTGATGTGCCTATTGGAAGTTATTTAAGTGGGGGTATGGATAGTGGAAGTATAACAGCTATTGCTTCAAATCACTTTCAAAAATCAAACGATTTTCTAAAAACTTTTACAGTGGGATTTGACTTAAGTAGTGCAAGTGGGATGGAATTAAGCTTTGATGAGAGAGCAAAATCAGAATATATGTCGTATAAGTTTAAAACAGAACATTATGAAATGGTTTTAAAATCAGGCGATATGGAAAGATGTATGAATAAGTTTTCTTATCATCTTGAAGAGCCAAGAGTAGGACAAAGTTATCCAAACTATTATGCAGCTAAGTTGGCTAGTAAATTTGTAAAAGTAGTGCTTAGTGGCGCTGGTGGTGATGAGCTTTTTGCAGGTTATCCTTGGAGATACTACAAAGCTGTAAATAATGACAACTTTGATAACTATATTGATAAATACTATAGTTTTTGGAAAAGACTTATACCAAATAAAGAGATACAAAATGTATTTTCTCCAATTATGGAAGAATCAAAAAATGTATGGACAAGAGATATATTTGCAAATGTATTTAAAACTCCTATAAAAAATCAAACGCCAGAAGAGTATATAAATCACTCACTTTATTTTGAAGCAAAGACATTTTTACATGGGCTTCTAGTAGTAGATGATAAACTCTCTATGGCACATAGTCTTGAAACGAGAGTTCCTTTTCTTGATAATGATTTAGTAGATTTCGCACAAAAAATACCTGCTAAATATAAACTTGGTGATTTGCATAAAGTTATCAAAATGGATGAAAATGAAATAGGAAAAATGCAGAAAACCAATGACGGAAAAGTAATCCTTCGAAAAGCTATGAGTAAATATATACCAGAAGATATTCACAAAGCAGCAAAGCAAGGCTTTAGTTCTCCTGATCAAAGCTGGTTTAAAGGTGAGAGTATAGAGTTTGTAAAAGCAAAACTTTTAAATAATGATGCAAATATTTATAAATATATGGATAAAAATGCTACACAAAGACTTATAAATGAACATTTAACAGGAAAAGAAAATAGAAGATTATTTATTTGGAGTTTATTGAATTTTGAAGAGTGGAGTAATATTTATGGATAATCAAGTGAAAAAAGAATTACCAACTCAAGATCAAAATTTTACT
>DZCE01000121.1 GCA_022736375.1 Arcobacter nitrofigilis
TTTTTGAACCAAGCTGCTATATTTTTAAATATCAATCTTAATTTTTCAAAAAAACCTCCCAATGTTTCTTGTTCTTCTTTACTATATTTACTGTCAAACTTTGCCCTGTCGCCAAGATAAAGCTCATAGTCTTCTGCAATTGTCTCGTGTGCATTAAGTAGAGACTTATTACTATCGTAGTCAGTTATCTCACCTACCCCATCCCATCCAGCTCTTCTAAGTAATAGATTAGATTGGATTGGATCTGCTAAGTATAAAGCAATATGTGCAATTTCGTGTGGTATTGTAGTTAAATCTGCTATAGATGGGTTAATTGTTATGGCAAGTGTTCCTAACTCAGCCGAGCCTTTTATTTTAACTCCGTTTCCGTCAGTTAAATTATAATCAATAAATACTTCAACATCATCTGGCAATAGAGCCTTTATTAAAGCAAACTCTTCTTTTACCCTTTGCATACTAAGATCTTTAAGAAGAAGGGGTTTAGATTCTCCTTCTCTTGTATGTTGAGCTAACCCACTGCCATCATCGGGTCCTTCTACTAAGTCCGCTTTTATCCCAAGTTCTTTCAGTAGTCTTACATATAAGTCGTTGTGTTCTCTTTCCAAATCTCCTATAAACTTATTAGTTACTTCAACTACATTAGGAAAGCCATCCTCAACGAGTCCATTAGAGTTAGTTGATTCAAGTAGCATAGTACGAAGGGTCTTTGTCATAACATCATCTGGATTTACTCTACTAAACCCATTATTTAATAGAGACATCCTTTTAACAGCTGATGGTACATCCTTAAATGCCATCTTTTCAGTAGATATGAAATCTACCAAACTCTTACCATCTAAAGCTGAGAATATTAATAGGTTATTTATATATGACTGACGAGCTATAGCCCTTACTTTTAACTTTTCTTCTGCAGTAGCTTTAGGGTGGACTTCTTCGTATCTTCTTGCCCACATATCTCCACTTGCAGTAGAATGTCTTACAAACTCTATAGCCTCTTCTTCTCCTCCATTGGCATTCAAGTACTCAATTATAGTCCTTTCAGTCTCCGCTACTTCCTCTAAACTCCTTGCTCCTTCTACAAAAGATGTTAGTATTACAGTATCACTATCTTTGACTCCACTAAATATATTATATCCCTTCTCATATAACTCAAGTGTTATTTGTAATGGATGAAAAGTACCTCCACCTTCTTCCATGGTGTTTTTGTAATTATATAATGGGATTTCCTCTTTGACAGTTCTTATCCCAGTTAAGTTTGTTACTTTAAATTCTGGGTAAAATTTTTGTACTAAATGAGTTAATGGATGTAAATATTTATATAAAGTAATGTTGTTACCGTTCTTGTCTACACCTCCAGCATCCCCTACCCACCGTTCATCTACATATACGCCGTCTACTATTTTCCCAATGTTAAAAACCACTTGGTTAAATGGCTTTAACTTAGAATAATAAATAGCCTGTAAGACTGCCCTTTCAAGACCTGAATTCTCCTTTATCTCAAGACCAGCCTTCTTTAAAGCTTTTAAGGTTTCTCCAACTGTTAAGTTATTCTTACCTGACTCTATCAGCACTTCTGCTGCCTTAGTCTGTAGCTTTATCTTCTCTCCTATATCATCAACCCCCATACTTCTCTCAATCTCATACGGAACACTTGGTAGCACTTGGGATATATTACCAAGTTCTTCTAATGTTTTAGTTAGATTAAGGTAGGCTGCTGTGTAAGGTTCTGCACTAAAGGCTACTTCATTTTTCTTTTGTTGTTCAAGAGAGTCCTCTAAATCTGATCTTATCTGTTGTTCTATATAGGCTTTCTGAGCCATTCTATGTGAAGCTTTTTCTAATAGGATTGTTTCTATATCTTCTTGAGTATACTTTTGGTTAGATTTCTTAAATTCTGCTTCAATCTCAGCCCCTTCCTTTGCTCTTACTCTTTCTATTTCATCTCGTAACTCATAAGAATAAATCTTCTCCATTAGAGTTTCTCTTTGTGCATTAAACTCTTCACTGGTTATTTCTTTCTTTCTTAGTTGTTCTGTTAACTCATCAAACTTTTCTTGAATAGCACGATAAACAGTCTTCTTAATTTCAATGGCAGTCCCACTAAGTTTTAGATTTTTTAATTCTTGATCTGTAATAGAGTATAGTCTTAGGGATTTTGTCTCTAAGTCGTGAGAAAGTATTTCCTTTGCTCTTGGGGTTAATTTTTCGTAGGCTTCTTTAACTAACGGTGGAACTAAATCTAAGTTACCAGGATTGTTCTGTGATGGAAGGTTAAATAGTAAAACATCAAATTCAGTTTTACTTTTTGTCCTACCATTCTGGCTTTCATGGGCTTTACCATAAAATTCTATAACGCTCTTAGTATGAGAATCAACCCCGACTACTCCAAAGTAACCCCCTAATAGTGATTCATATATTATACTTGGGGCAGAACCCCCAGATAGGGCTGTATTCCCTCCCATAAATATTGAATTAGCAAGTACTCTACCTAATCCTTGATAGTCTAAATCTAATGTATTACTCTTCTTATCAATAAATAAAGATTTGACTTTACTTGAAAAGGCCATCTCAGTCCCTATCTTACCAGGCATTAACTGTCCAGCTGTTCCAAAGAAAGTACCAGCAAATGCACCACCTACAAGAGCATCCATCATACCTTCTAAACCTTGTTCTCTTGATGATGCAGCAGAAGCAAGACCCAAATGGGCGGCTTCATGTGCTACTTTTGCTATACCTGGTAATGCCTTAGCAGGGATTCCAGTCTTTAATAGAAGTTCTTTTGCTGCAGTTGATGCTGATGATGGCAACATCTTTGTAGCCTGTTCCATTATCTTATCAGCAAACCACATAGGTACTGATTTAAAATTGCCAACTGGTTTAATAGCCTTAGCAAATTGGAGAGTTGATCCAGCCACAGATTTTGCTTTAGAAATTTTTAACCCAAAACCTACAGCTTTAACTAAGTTCCTTGAGACTAAACTACCCAGCATACCAAAACCTGGTATTATACCTATGAATCCAGCTAAGTGTCCTATTGAGTGGGCTATACCTTCCCAATCACCTTCTGGTTCATCTCCAACAGAGATAGTAGTAAAACCTTCAACAAAGCCATTAAGTAGCGAACTAACAACCCCAAGTAATTCATTTTCATCATCTTCTACTTTCTTTATAGATGTATCGAATCCACTTAGGAATGGTTTACTATCCCCAAATGGATTATTGGTACTTTCAAATGGATTATTAGTACTACTTTTAAACGGGTTGTTGCTACTTACAAATGGATTATTTCCACCTTTAAATGGATTATTACTACTCCCAAATGGATTATTAGAATTTTCTTTAGACATTTCTCTCTTCAGATTATTGAGTAATTATTCTTGTGGTTCTG
>DZCE01000122.1 GCA_022736375.1 Arcobacter nitrofigilis
AGCTCCAGCTCTTCCATCGATACTATCAACTCCAGCACCACCTAAAATAGTGTTTTCGATACTATCCCCTTTAAGGATATCATCGTGACTTGACCCTGTAAGATTTTCAAAGTTTTTGATAAAATCGCTTCCATCAGCCCCTGTAGCTTGGGTGGTTGCATTGATAGCCAAATCAACACTCACAGCTGAACTTGCATTTGCAAAACTAACACTATCCACGCCTGCTCCACCATCAAGGGTATTGTTTGCACTATTCCCCTCAATTGTGTCATTTGCACTTGAACCTATAATATTTTCTATCAAATAGAGTTTATCTGTTTCACCATTGTGAGATACTGTTCCATAACTATTTCCAGAATATTCTGCTCCTCTTAAAGTTGCCACTATCGCATCTGTTCCAACATAACTAGCAGTATCCCCTTTGGTAGTATTAGCTCCACCATAAAGATTATTTTGTCCAGCTCCACCAATTAAGAGATCATCACCCTCTTCTCCATAAAGTTCATCAGCACCATCTTCACCAAAAAGTGTATCATCACCAAGTCCTGCATAGATAGTATTTGCTGTAGCACTTCCAATGATAGTGTCACTTCCACTTCCCCCAGTTACATCATCAAAATTGGTAACGGTGTCTGTTCCAACTGCTGTCCCTGTCGCTCTATTTGCTAGGATATCAACTGTTGCATCTCCATTTACATCTTTATCAACTGCCCCAATATTAACTTGCACTGCCGATGTAACACTTGCAAAAGAGAGTGTATCGTGGAGCCCTGAACCACCATCTAAAATATTATTATTGCTATCCCCTTCAATCACATCATTGCCAGTTCCACCAATCACATTTTCTATATTTTTAATAGTGTGGTCTGTTGTAACTCCACCCACTTGAACATTACTTGCCGATGAACTTGTGAGTTTTATATTGATAGCACTTGTAAGGGCACTATAATCAACACTATCTAAGCTTCCAAGCCCACCATCTATCTCATCGCCACTTGTTTCCCCATCTTTTTGGATAAAACTATCATCTCCAGTACCACCCAAAAGTTTATCACTTCCAGCTCCACCGATAATTTCATCATTATCAGCTCCACCATCGATATAATCAGCTCCAAGTCCACCATCAAGGGTATCATTTCCAGCCATCCCAAGGAGTGAATTTACAGAATCATCCCCAGTAATACTATCTTTTACAGAACTTCCAGTGATATTTTCAATACCACTAAGTGTATCCTCTTCTTCCCCTCCTGCATGTGTATCTAGTCCATCAGATAAACTATCAACATAAGCAGTTGCTCCACCATTTACAAGTGTTACTTCAATTCCTGCCGTTCTTGCACTATAATCTACCCAGTCACCAGTTCCACTCCCTGAATTATTTATACCACCATCAAGGATATCATCTCCAGCTCCACCAATAAGAGTATCATCTCCAGCTTCACCATAGAGTTTATCAGCTCCTGCTCCACCATTTATTAGGTCATTTCCAGCACCACCATAAAAAGTATCATCAGCTGTTCCACCAATGATAGTATCGGCATAGTTACTTCCCCAAATCTCTTCAATGTTTGTAATCGTATCTAGATTATCACTTGAATAATTTGTTTTTGTTACACTATATTCACTCGCATTTGAAGAGAGAACTATTTTATTCCCTTCATTACTATATTTTGCGATATCTGTAACTAAATCTATTCCACCATCAAGAGTATCACTTCCACCACTACTATAGATAGTATCAGCTCCTGCTCCACCATTGATGATATTTGCAATATTGCTTCCAGTGAGTTCATCTCCTGCATTACTTCCCGTTAAATTTTCAATATCAATTAAAGTATCCACATCACTTGTAGTTACTGTATTAATTCCACCAGTTGCACCTAGATTGACTGTTACTTTTGTATTATATTTTTCATAACTAACTGTATCTATTCCATTGTTTCCATCGATAACATTTGCAGTAGCACCCTCTTTCATTATAAAGGTATCGTTATTTTTACCTCCATTGATATTTTCTATAGCAATTAAAGTATCGATATCAGTAAGATTCACACTCGCAGTCCCAGCATCTAAATCAACTGTTACCACTCCAGCTCCACCATTTAAACTTACATTATCAAGGTAACTATAATCGGCTGTATCATTTCCAATTCTACCATCAAGAGTATTTGCTACACTATTTCCAATAAAACTATCATTTTGATTTGAACCAATAATATTTTGAATATTTGTAATCGTATCGATATCACTTGAACTAATCACAACTGTTTGTGCTATATCTGAACTCAGGTTAATACTCACTCCAAAAGCTTCATAATATTCATAGCTAATCGTATTTATCCCACCATCACCATTGATACTATTTGAATTATTCCCCTCTTTCATTTTGAAAGTATCATCACCATCACCACCAATAATATTTTCAATCGAAGTGATAACATCTGTCCCTTGACCTGTTACCGCCCCTAATTTCATATCAGCTGTAATTGCATGAGTATCTGTAATATAATCATAACTTACAGTATCACTTCCATCTCCTCCATCAAAAGTGTCATTTGAGATATCATCGTTTGCACTTGCCCCTTTAAAGAGATCATCTCCACCTAAACCTCTAAAATAGTTATCTTCACTATCTCCAAAAATAGTATCATTGCCAGTACTACTCCCTATAATATTTTCAATTCCACTTATAGTATCTTGTTCATCACTTACTTCAAAAATTGCATCATTATCCGTATCAACAGTAACAACTCCACCACTACTTAAATTAACATTGATTTTCTTTTGATTTGTATAATCAGCAGTATCACTTCCAGTATTACCAATTAAAATATCATTTCCAAGTCCACCAGCTATTATATCATCACCAAGTCCACCATCAAGGGTATTCGTAAAATCATCCCCTACAATACTATCGGCATTTTTACTCCCTTTGATATTTTCAATATTAGAGATAGTGTCTGTTCCAACTTCTGATCCAATACCAATATCATCAGCATTATGTGTACTTAAATTGACAGTGACTCCATATTTTTCTGTAACTGTATCTATTTCTGTTATATAACTATAATCTAACCAGTCACCTTTTCCAGTTGATGCTGTTCCTGCCCCTTGTCCACTAGCAGTAGTATGATTTCCACCATCAATAATATCATTTCCAGCTCCACCAATAAGGGTATCATCTCCATCGCCACCAAGAAGTTTATCATTATTAGCTCCACCATCTAAGGTATCATCTCCAGCCATACCACTTAAAGTATTTGCCAAACTATCCCCAGTAATCGTATCATTATTTTTAGCACCTTCAAAATTCTCAACATTTTGAATTGTATCAGTTGCGACTCCACCTAAAGTAACTGTAGCAGGGGTTGAACCAGCAAGTGT
>DZCE01000123.1 GCA_022736375.1 Arcobacter nitrofigilis
TATCTATAGCGACATGAACTGTAGCCACTATTCCAACCATTTCTATATTCTTGATCATGATTGTATTGATAAGTATTTTTTCTTGTGCCAGAATTTTGTTTTGACCAGCATCCATCTGAATATCCTTGCGAGTAATAATTGTTATTATTCTGATTAGATTGACATTGATTGTATCCAGAATTCCATCCGTTTCTATAGCTTATACTATAGTTGTATTGATAGGTATCTTTTCTATATGTACCTTGTTTTGAACTACATCCATCTTGTATTCCAGTTCTGTATTCTGAATCTCTATTTGATCCATAATTGTAGCCATTGTAATAATATGAATCACTATATCCACTACCAATACCACCAACACCACCACCTCCAACCAATGCATTTGCAACTACTGCTTGCTCATAAGCTGTGCAACCAGTAAATATAACTACACCCAATAAAGATACACCAAGTAAACGCAATTTTAAAGATTTCATTTCAACTCCTTTGTATTTTAGTTAATGATATAACTTATTTGTTTAAATAAAAATAAAAATTATAAATTAGTTTAATGAGAAACATTGTAAGATTAAATATTTTAAGCCATAACAACAAATAAACAAGGAAAAAATCAGGTATAATCATGCTTATTAAAATTCACAAGGAGTCCTCTGTGTGTAAACACATTTTATTTGGTAATTATATAAAAAGATTGCTCGCATTTTCACTTTTAACTCTAAGCTTATTACATGGTGGAGAGTTTCATGAGGATGCATCAGCGACTATAGCTCTGAGCTTGGAGAAAGAGCCAGCAAAAAGCTTCAACCGTGAATTTTATTCGCAATTATATTTTGTTCCAGTTTGGGTACATGAGGATGGATTATCTACTTTCTCAAAAGAGCTAATAAATCAAATATTGGCAGATAAAACACTTGTGGATTACGCTTCTGTAAAGCAAAAAGCTACAAAGCTATTAGAGGCTAGTATGTCTCCATCATTTGTGAATTTGCCAATTGAGGAAAAATTAAAAGTAGAATTTGCTATGACTGGGCTTTATAAAGAGTATACATCGCATCTACTAAACGGGAATATCAACTGGAGTGCTTTCAGGGGAAAATTGGTTAATCCAAAAGATGAAAGCGACATCAATGGTGGGTGGTTGACATATGGTGGAAAAGAAAATGCACTGACAATCATGAATGATGCAGTGACAAATGGAAGTGTGACAATGGCATTGAAAAATGCTACACCAAAAGCATTTAAATATCATGCACTCGAAAAGAAACTAGTAGAGTATTTAGCAGCAAAAAAACAAGGAGGCTGGGGCAATATATCAAGCCTAAGTAGTGCTTCAGTTGTTAGAAATAGACTTAATATGACTGGTGAGCTTGGAGAATGTAGCACCGTAGGAGCAACATTTGATACTTGTTTAAAAGGTGCAATATCGATGTACCAAAAAAATAACGGTATGAGTCCAACTGGTTCTATGAATGCTAACACTGCGAAAGCTATGAGCGAGAGTGTGGATAGAAAAATTGCAAAATTAAGACTAAATCTTGATAGAATTAAATGGCTTAATCATAGATTTGAGCCTAGAAGTATCATGGTAAATATACCTGATTATATGCTCTATTTTGTGGAAAATAACAATATTAAAAAACAAATGAGAGTTATTGTTGGAGACAGAAAACATAGAACGCCGATCTTTAGTAATCGTGTATCAAATATCGTTTTAAATCCATATTGGAATGTGCCTGATAGTATAATAAAAAAAGAGTTTATGCCAAAACTTCTCAGAAATCCAAATGCGATGGCAGGAGAGGGCATAGAGATTCGTAGGAATTGGGATAAAGATGCTCCAATCATAAGTGGCTCAAGCATAAACTGGTCTCAATATAGAGGTGCGGATGCCAAAATACCATTTAGATTTGCTCAGCCACCTGGAGCAGGGAATGCACTAGGAAAGATAAAATTCCTATTCCCAAATAATTTTGCAGTTTATATGCATGATACACCGACAAAACATCTGTTTGCCACAGATGTAAGGGCTTATAGTCATGGCTGCATAAGACTTTCAGAGCCTAAAGAGTTACTAAAAATCTTTGCCTCGTTTGATAGTGCCGTTAGTCTTCCAGATGCAAATAAGATATTAAAAGGCGTAACGGAAACGAACTTGGCACTTAAGAATAGTATCCCTGTGGATATCGTATATTTAACGGCGTGGGTTGATTATAATGGAAATCTGCAATTCAGAAATGATATATATGGATATGACGCAATGCAATTAGCTAGATAGACTCCTATCTAGAACCTCTTTACATATGCGTGACAATACGGCTCTTTGCCGTGTTTGACATAGTAGTCTTGATGATAATCCTCTGCTTCATAAAAGTGTGACATTGGTAGTATCTTTGTAGCCACATCGTAACCTTTTGATTTTAGGATAGCTACAAGCTTTTCTATGGTCTCTTTTTCGTCCTCATCGTCTACAAATATCGCAGAGATATATTGTGAGCCAATATCTGGACCTTGTCTTCCTTTTTGTGTAGGGTCATGTATCTCGAAAAATGCTTTAGCTAGAGTCTCATAGCTAACTTTACTAGAATCATAAGTCACCTTAACCGCCTCTATATGACCCGTGCCACCATCACATATTTCTCTATATGTTGGATTCTTTGTTTTGCCACCCATATATCCAGACTCTACATCTTTTACGCCGTCTATCTTTTGTAATAGATGCTCCACACCCCAAAAGCACCCACCAGCGAAATAGGCATATTTGGTATCTGTATGAAACGGCTCTACTTTTTGGGTGTCTTGTTTCTCGAAATTCAGAGATAGTGAGTTTACACAATGCCTTGTACTTTTGTTTGTCATTCCCTCACCCCTAAATACATGACCTAGGTGACCACCGCACTTAGCACATACTATCTCTACTCTCCTGCCATCACTATCAGGTATCTCCTTGACCGCACCAGCGATACTATCATCAAAGCTAGGCCAGCCACTATGTGAATTAAACTTACTAGACGAGTTAAATAACGGAGTGCCACACAATTTACAACTGTATACACCACTCTCTTTATTCTCTAGTAACGCACCCGTGAATGGTCGCTCCGTGCCTTTGTTTATAATCACATACTGCTCTTCATCTGTGAGCTTATTTATCTCATTGTTCCACTGCTCTGTATTTACTATTGATGCCATTAGTGCTACCCCTATGATTATTTTTTTCATACTCCAATTTACACTAATCATATCAAAATGTCAAGGGTTTTAATATCATTATTTTTGTATAATCAATGAAAATATTGCCACCACA
>DZCE01000124.1 GCA_022736375.1 Arcobacter nitrofigilis
GTGGAACTATAGTATTAATTCCATCATTAGAGTTTTTTACTAGTACATATGCACCTCATGAAAAAATAATACGCAATAAGCTTTTGCAATTTCCCCTTGATGAGACATTGAATGATTATATAAACTCTTCAAGTATTAAAGATGAAAAATACTATATAGAGTTAAAGAAAGGCAAGGTAATTACAAATGAAGCATTTCTTGCATATGCCAAGTTTAATCAAATTACTAGGTCTAGATTACAAGAACTCAGAAACAGTTTGGAAATTGAAAGTAGTTATCCAGAAAGATACCCTGTCGTACTTCCGTATCACCCACACAAACTCAGTATTTTAGCTGATGGAATCTGGCTAGACAAGGAAACCTTTTTTGCCTTTAGAATTAATGAATACTCCCTGCCGTCCGAACATCGTATTGTTTCTTTGATAGTAAAACCTGAAGATGATGCTAAATTACAAAGTGATAATGAGTCAAGCTATAGAAGATATCCTCAAGAATTAGAGGATGACAATGATATTCCTCTCGGGAATGATAATCAGCCACATGTAGGCAATGGTTCTAAACATATCATTTCTGAAGTTGGCGTGCTAAATGCCAAAAATTGTAATATTGTATATGAGATAAAAACGGTTAAAGCAAAAAAATCAATTCAAATAGATTTTGAGAACACAGACGGTATAGACGAGTTGTCATCATCGGAATCTACCGGTGCCGAAGATGCTAAAAATATCGGGAAAGCTAAGATTGTGCCAAAAAATTCTGATAAGTCACACCTAAGACAATCGGGTATACTAAACATGGTTAAAGAAGCTTTGGTTTACATGATTGATGAAAAAGTGAATTTATCAACAACATCAGATTGGGTTCACATAAGAGAGATATATTTTGTTGATGAAGATTGTACTTTACACACTAGTCAGATGGCTACACAATTTTCGAGAGCGATTAAGATACTTGGACAAAAAGTGACTCCGTGGGTAAAATACAAAAAACACATAAATGGTAAAAGAGAATTTACAGGCTATAGGAATTATTTACTTATAAAAATAGTTCTAACTAATGGAAAATTTGCTTATATGTATGAAACAGATAGAAAAGATGATAATGAAAGCTTCCTTGGTTTAGTGTTTAATGTCGGTGGTGCGGAAATGGATGCATATGGGCTGAATACTCTACTTAGTGGAATTATGAATAAAGCGGGTAGGTATGCTAATGGAAGTATGGGAGTGAATGCTTTTATGGCATTTAAGCATCATGTAAAAGACAATAGCATGATAAGTAATATAAAAAATACTCTTGTCAGGGCTAATTCCAAGGGCTTGTTCGTATGAGAACCTACTCTAAAGCAGGTGATGTTATTTCTAATCAAAAACGCTAAAACCTAACTAAATACTAGTTAGTATATAAAATAAATACCAATGGGTATATTTTATTTAATACATACTAAAATACTATTTAGTATGTAAAATGAATACCTAAGGATTAATTGTGCTCAACCCTTTCAAGTTTGATATTGGAGTGTCAGGCAATTTCTTTCGTGATCGAGAAGATACGATTAAAGAACTACTTGTTCACATGAAAAACGAAACAAACCTTATCATTTTTTCCAAAAGAAGAATTGGAAAATCCTCTCTTATTAAAGAGATATTTGAGAATAGACTGGATAAAGATACATTAAGTGCCCATATAGACATTTATGCAATTTCAAATGATAGGGAATTGTACGAATACTTGAAGAAAGGTATAGAGCAAAGTTTTGTAGCTAAAGAAAGTAGTCTTGATGTGCTCAGTTGCCTCACACAAAAGCTTTCTGACTATTTTTCAAATGCAACAGTAAAACTGTCGGTCAGTACCTCACCAACTATTGAAATCACCACGACACAAAAAAATTATTTTGAAGCGATTAGAGATCTTTTTGATGGTTATTTTGCCTATCTTGAAGCCACTGGAAGAAAAGCTATTATAGCCATAGATGAATTCCAAAAAATTGTCTCTCTTCCTGAAGGTAAAAAGATAGAAGAATTGCTCAGAACAATAGTTAATAAACGAAAAAACAGTTCTTTTATATTTGTTGGGTCAAACAGGACTTTACTGTTGCCAATGTTCAATGATGCAGATAGAGCTTTCTACAAGTTGGGTATTGAATATCGACTAAGTCCCATCGATACAGATGTGTTTTATGCATGGGCAAATGAAAGACTGCAAAGAAAAGAGATGTTTATGGAAAAAAAGGCATTTGACTATCTCTTTAATGAATCGGAGGGAGAGACACGGTTTATGCAAATGTTCTTTTATAAAATATTTGATATGTTTGAAAGCAAAATGATTATTCGAGTTAAAGAAGCAAAAGCAATTTTGGATGAGTTTATTAGTAATAGGCAAGAGTTGTCAATTGTTTTGGACACATACTCGACTAATCAACAGAATGCACTCAAACTTATGGCCTATATGGACGGTAAAAGTATGTATAGAAAAGATGTCCTTGAAAGATATGGTCTATCCAAACCTGCACTGCAGTCTGCATTAAAAAGTTTTATTAGTAAAGGTATTATATTTGAAAATGGCAGTAGTTATGAATTTGAGGATGCGGAGTTTAAGATGTGGCTTAGGAGGATATGATCAATAAATGTCATCGAGGGATGCAGTTGCACCAAGGTATCATCATGTGCGTCGGTCCGTTCAATATTCTTTTATCCTACCATTCCGCTATAGGAGAAACTCGAAAAGCACTATAAATGCCACCACAAAATAAATTCTCACTTAACAAGCTTCTCAACATCCTTCTTCTGAAGGTAATTATCCAAAAGCAATTCTTTAATATTTTCTTCGCCTAGCATAGGAAAATACTTGTGCAAAGCTTCCACCCTACACATATTATAGGATTCAATCATTTCACGCTCAAAACTGTTTCTAGGCTCTCTTATGACGATAGGGCGAAGAGTACTCTCGATAAAGGTATCAAAGTTTTTCATGCCTTTGTTTTTGATTGCGTATATCTGAATTTGAATTTTATCTTCTCGTATTGGGAGCATCTTAAAAAGCCTTGCTCTGTATTGGTCATATTCTATTAGTTTTTTGATTGTGTTGTATTCAGGAAGAGGCTTGTATTTCTGTAGTCTATACAATATTTTCAACACCCACTCTTGAGACATTTGATGAATCAGTTTATTTTTTCCGCTCCAGTTAAGATGGGATTTATTCCATTTGCTCTCTGCAACCAATACTTCTTTGATTACACCATCTTTTTGTTTGATATAAAGCCCGTCAATACCATTGCGTCC
>DZCE01000042.1 GCA_022736375.1 Arcobacter nitrofigilis
ATATTTATCTTTTAATTTAATGCAAATTTGGTTTAGTACTGTTAATTGACCATATTTTCTAACAATTTTACACGATTGAGAATATATAATTTCTTTGATTTTACTTCAATTGTGCCATTTTCTTTAAAACGCTTCAGTATTCTAGATAGTCCTTCTGGTGTGAGCATGATATTTGAGGCTATTTGTCGCTGTGTAAGATTTGACAACTGGTGTTCGTTGTCAATCAAAAATGATGCTGTTCTCATAGATGCGTTAGAGATAGTGGCGTATTTCAATACACTCTCTATATGTTGTATCTTTTTGGTTAATGAGCCTATTAGTACTCGTGCCAAAGGTGAGCTGTTTTTGTATATATATGCTCTCATACTCTCTAGGGCAATCTCATGTATTTCAACATCACTCTTGCATCTAGCAGTAGCTGGATATGCTATTTGTTCTAGTGTAGCCATCTCTGCTACCAAAGATGGGGATTTAAAATGCCCTATGATAATTTCATTGCCTTTTACATCGTGCTTATATATTTCTATTTCACCAATTGAGAGCAATAAGAAATTCTTTGGCTCCTCTCCTGCATAAAAAACTATCTCATTTGCCCTTAGCGTTCTTTTTTTGGCAATCGATTTCAAATATATGAGTGCTTCATCGTCTTCTAAATTCATTAATCTTAACCTTTGTTAATATCTTTGGCATCAATATAGTATATACTTCCTAAAAATAAGGACAACCAGATGATAGATTGCACCACAATACCACAAGTTTCATTTGATGAGATGAACAGAGTACACCACGAAGAAGCAACTCTACTAAACACACTAGAAGAGCTAATAATAAACACTCCAATTGATAGCGATGCTATAGCCGTATGTCTACATGAGATTGTAGAGCATACTAGAAGACATTTTGGAAATGAAGAGAGGCTTATGAAAGAGGTCGGTTTTCCTGCTTTTAATATGCATGAGGGCGAACATATCAGAGTATTCAATGAAATGCAAAGAATAATTGCACAATGGCTAAGCACAAAAGACAATAATATACTAAAAGAGTATTTCCTAGGCTCATTCCAAGAGTGGTTATCCGCACATATTTTAAGTATGGATACTATTACTGCTCAATTTATATCTATGAACAAAGGATGCTAAGTTGCAAAGGGTTCAAAATCTTGTAAGATTATAAGAACACTTGGGATAGCCTATACTTTATTATTGGTCACTTTCACAAATGCAGCAAGTGAAAGTATGATAATTCCAATACCGACAATCAGATAAAGTGCATTTATCATCTGATGAAAGTCATTTAGTGCTATTTTAAACACCAACATTAATGCCTCAATCGAGAGAGCTACAATGATTGTGATGAGGAACTTGGTCAGCACTTTGTATTCCACAGATGAGCTTTTGGAGTAATTTTTGAAAAATACCTCTTGCTCCATCACTGTTTTTGCTAAATCAAAAATAGCCAATCCCAATGTAAGTGCTACTACTGCTTTGAATATCGCATCAAGGTTAAATTTGGCCTCTACATAAAAATTGAAAAATATCTCATAAAATGAATATCCGATTATGATAAATGAGAAAAGTATCATAGACGCACCAGCGATAGAGTAAAATGTTTTTGTCAATGCACTAAAACCTGCGTGTCTCTCAATGATATTCAGTCTCTCCAACAATAAGAAAAAATCAAAATCTAGAAAAATAACACGCTCACCTTCATCAACACGAAGTGTAATACAGTTGTTTCCAGTTGCACTGCTTAGATACGGTTCGCTAATCGTAACATTGTCATAAACAGCTCCATTTTTTCGAAATAGATAGCTTCTGTCTTTACCCATTGCTGTGTCTACTTTTCTATTGCGATATATATTTGGTGTTGTCTGTCTATTTGTTGTCTGATCAACACCATATACAAGCTCCAATGCTCTATATGTTTGGAAAAGTTTTTTGAATCCATTCTTTTCAAACTTATCTAAATCACCTAGACTTTGGATACTCTCCACAATATAGTGTTCAATATCTTTTTTGTATTTTGAATATAAATCTATAAACTCTTTCACTTGTCACTTCTTTATTTGGAATATGTAATATTAGCACGATTATCTGCCTAATAAAATATTTGTATGGTTATATTTTATACAGTACTAATTTTGATTTGAGAATTTTACTTCAAAAATATCTTTTTAAATTGATTTGCAGCATCGATATAAGATTTATTACTTTCGTCTGTATCTATATTTGTATATTGCCAATTCCATATTAAATTATCTATGGTATTAAATCCAAAATATTGCAATACTTTTTTTTGAGTATCAAGCACTTGGGCACTATTCCAGTTTTGAGATACGATAATAATACCAGTATCTATATTTTTTATGATATTTTCTTCCTCTAATGTCGTATGCCTATTTTCTAGCCAAGTGAGGCGTTCGATTAGTTTTTGATATTCTCCATTCATTTGTCCCCATCGAACCGAACCAAAAAATACCACACAGTCAGACCTTAAAAGCTCTTTGCTTATTTTCCAGAGCTCGTCATCTTTGTTATTCATACTTGCCCAACAACGATGATGACCCGAAGGGTTTTTAAATGAATCTTTTAATTTTGCATCAAGTGTGCCACAAGTATTACCTCTCTTGGTTGATACATTTCCTTCGCATGTATAAATCTTAAGTAGCGGAACTTCTATAATAGAAATATCTTTATCCGTAAGTCGTTTTTCGATTTCATAAGCCAACATTGTACTTTTGGCTTTTTCGCTATTTTTTTCTCCATGCCAACGATTTGAAGTTGTTAAAAATAGTATTTTTTTATATTTATCAAGCGCTTGCAAAGTATGCTCAAATATATCTCTATAGTGCTGCTCATCTTTTAATGTCATAATAAGACCTTATTTTCAAATATATATCATTATACACAAAAAGTCAAAAACAATTTATTAATTTAAATATGAGAATAAACTGCATTTACCTCTTTGCTACACTTCTGCACGACAAAGATGCTGGGTAGTCTCTACTGATGGCAACTTGCTCTGCATCTCTAGCAATGATGGATTCATCTATGGAGAGAAGTGATTGGAAATTTCTCTTGCCAAGTAGTGACTTGTCAAGATATTCAAGCTCTATAAAATCCTGTGCGATGGCATCTACCATATCAAGAACAGAAGATACCTTGACTATCTCGCATCTAGCATAGTATTTACGAGGAAATGATACCTCCGCTACTCGCAAGGTAGGGTCATCACCCTTTATCTGCTGAGCCCCAAATAGTGGCTTTGAGCCAACCGTAGCGTTAGCGAATGTTGGAATGTATTGTGCTATATGGTTGATAGCACTGAGTGTTCGCTTCTCTATCTCTGCTGGTGACCATGAACCTTCTATTTTTTTGATAAATTTCTCTCCTAGATATGGTTGGCAACTAAGATTCGTACTAGCAACTAGCCCATCGTCATACAGTGTAATGTCGTTGGTCATTCCATGTAACTGGAAATAGCCATCTGGGTATGGAGTGAACTGCCCCATGCCACGAGGTGTGCCACGCTCTCCATGAAATATAATCTCTGGAAATTTTACATCACCACACTTACCCCATTGGCTCACATACGCAGCTTTAAACTCTACCATGGATTTACATGGAGTGCCTAGCAAATCATCTATTTTACCTGTTCTAAATCCTGCTGCATTGATAAGATAGTCAAATTTCTCACTGTGGCTAACCTCATCTTTGATATAGCTAACAATCCATCCATTATTGCTATCTATTTGTTTGATATCGTATACTATGGAGTTTGTATTTAGTGTGATTGGCTTGAGATTTTCTAGCACTGTGGTCGCACCTGCTGAGAACCTAAATAAGTTTAGCCCATACTCTTGTACTATGATGAGCGGAAACTGCACCATATCAAAATCTATATTTTTCGCAACGGGTATCATCCACTCTTCAAGCGTAGATGGTTGACTTGCATAATCCATACCCCTAAGCTCCAACATTTTTTCTTTTGAATAGAGCTGGTAATATTCGCTTGGAGAGCCTAAGACTTCATTTGCCTTGTCTGTGGCGATGAGAGACATATATTCATGCACCAAAAGTTCTAATCTTGGTATGAGTGCACTTGGTGTAGATTTATCGCTAATAGGTAGTGCTATGACCGTGGGACGATAGTCCACCACAAATGGATAAAAACGCAAAAAATCAATAGATTGTCGTAGTAGTGTAACGCACTGCTCATCTGATATCTCACGATATAAATTACCACCTGCGTGTAGATGACACCATGGAGGACCACTAATCAGACTGCTCTCTTTTTCAAAAAGGCTCACCTCTAGCCCTCCAAATCCATCAGATGAGCCAAGCCCACCAAAATATAAAGCCGTACTAGTACCAGCTACCCCTCCACCTACTATTGCTATTTTTTTATTCTTTCCACTCATAGTAGCTCTAATATCTCCCCAAAATCACTTACAACAAAGGTTGGATTGTGTACCTGCATATCTTCGCCATAGTTATATCCATATGTCACGCCTATACTATCCATCCCACAGCTGTTGGCTGCTAATATATCATTTTTAGAGTCACCCACCATCACACAATGCTCTACTGGGGTATTTAGCTTTTTGGATACGAATAGTAATGGCTCTGGGTCTGGCTTTTTTGTAGGTAGTGAATCTCCACCCAAAATAAGCTCAAAAAGCCCATCCAAAGATAAGCCATTTAATATCGGAGCTACAAATGCAAACGGCTTATTAGTCACAATAGCTAGCTTATAGCCTCTGATTTTTAGAGTTTCTAGCGTAGTGCGAACATTGTCATATGCAACTGTGGTATTGCATAGATTTTTAGAGTAAAAGTTCATAAATATGTCAGTTGCCTGCTTGATAACCTCATCATCTAGGCTCTCGTCTATCTCTGTGCTACCTGACAACGCTCTCTTTACAAGTGTCAACGCTCCATTTCCAACCCAATTATGTATAACCTCTTGTGAAAATGTATCACGATTGAGTGACTTTAGCATATGGTTCACCGCTACTGCCAAATCTGGAGCTGAATTTATAAGTGTGCCATCCAAATCAAATAAAATAACTTTTTTATTAATAAATTTCAAATTTTAACCTTAATCTATTTTATGCATATTATACATTAAGTGTCCTAAAGTGATTAGCAAAACATTAATTATTTTATTGTTTGTTGCTATTTAAATTCGCCAAATATTTCGGCGAATTAATTTTTAATTTACAAAATGTTCTAGGATTTTATTTTTTTCTGATTTTACCAAATCTAGAGGAAGATTTTTTACTATTATTGCTTGAACACTCTTATTAAGCAAATCAAATAGTTGATGATTGTGTTCTTTTGGAAATGCCAAAAATATTTGTTTTGGTTTTATTTGAGTTACAATTGCCTCAATATTTTGTGCTATATCTTTAAGTGTACGATTTTCTTGCTCTTCTATGGCATTATGCTCATCTAGAGTGTCATGTATCATTCTGCCAAGATTATCGCTCATTAGTTCACTCATTTTTTTTCTGCCCTCTATAAAATTCTCATCATTAATAATTTCTAGGCTATGTGAAATTTTTACTTCATTGTCAATTATTCCTTCATTCTTTTTAATCTCAAATGCTTTTAACTCTCCTAAATCTGCTACGATAACTATTGTATTTTCTAATTTCATTATTTTTCCTTTGAGTTATTTATCGAATATCCAGACAATAAAGATATTCTATGCATATGATAAAACAATTATGCTTGTTTGTCAATAGACTAGATAGGAAATATTTTGCTATTATCAAAATTTTGGAACTATATATAAGGAGATTTGACATAGAGTATCTACTAAACCAAATTTTTTTATCTATGATTTTTTTGGAATATCTGTTTACAAACGAGTAATAAAAATAAGATATAATCTATCAATAATTTACAAAATGGAATATAAATGAAAAAATGGTTTAACTCTTTAAACATTTGGGTAAAAATTACACTATTATTGATAGTTTTAATACTTAGTGTTTGGGCTATTAAAAGTATCTTTTTTGAAACCAAAGAGACGAGCAAATATATAACCGAACCAGTCACAAGAATGGATATAAGCCAAAATGTTCTAGCTACTGGGGTACTTGGTGCATTCAAGCAAGTAAGCATAGGGGCTCAAGTCTCAGGAGAAATTAAAAAGCTAAATGTAGTACTAGGTCAAAAGGTCAAAAAAGGTGATTTACTAGCTGTAATAGACGCCGACAAACAAGCAAACGCCTTGCAAGCAGCAAAGGCTGATCTATACAGTAGCAAAGCATCCCTAAATAGCAAAAAGGCTGCCTTGCACAAAGCAAAGTTAGACTTTGAGAGACAAGCGATGATGATAAACTCAGGAGCAACCTCAAAACAAGAGTACGACAATGCAAAAGTATCGCTAGAGTTGGCCAAAACTGATATAGAAGTAGCAAATGCACTTATAGAAAAAGCGAAGATAAGTGTCAAAACATCAGAGGTATCTTTGGGCTACACACAAGTAATTGCTCCCATAGATGGTGTGGTAGTGTCAGTAGCAGTAGAGGAAGGACAAACTGTAAATGCCAATCAAACAACACCAACACTAATGGTACTCGCTAATCTAGAAAAAATGACCATAAAAGCTGAGATTTCAGAGGGTGATATTGTGAAAATAAAAGAGGGAATGAAGTCAACATTTACAGTTATGGGCGACCCAAACAAAACATATAATGCCATAATTCGCTCAATAGACCCAGGCCCAACTACACTAACGGATAACCCGAATAAAACAGAAAGTACACTAAGCGGAACACCAATATATTACTATGCGATGCTAGATGTTCCAAATAATGACGGCAAACTGCGTATATCAATGACTACATCGATAATCATAGATGTTAAAAGTGTCAAAAATACACTTTCAATTCCCGCTTTAGCACTAGGAGGTGAAGTGAAAAATGGTGGACACAAAGTCAAAGTGCTAACGAAAGATGGAAACAAGGAAATAATCACTAATAAAATAGTAAAAATAGGACTCAACAATGGAGTAGATGCACAGGTATTAAGTGGACTAAAAGAGGGTGAACTAGTGGTAGTAAGCGAGCTAAGTGACGAAAACAGTAATGGTACTAAAAAACTAACGGCCACAGAGGCGATGAGCCAAAGACGCATGAGCTCATCTATGGGGAGTTAAGTTACTATGTCGGCACTGCTTGAAATAAAAAATTTATATAAAGAGTTTCCATCAGGTGATGGCGTAGTAGAAGTGCTAAAAGATGTAAACTTAACAATAAATAGTGGAGAGATGGTCGCTATTATAGGTCAATCTGGCTCTGGAAAATCTACGCTTATGAATATACTTGGTTGTTTAGATAGACCTACTCGTGGTGAGTATTTAGTAGATGGGAAACTGACTTCAAATATGGAAGCTGACGAACTTGCTTCACTTAGACGAGGTTATTTTGGCTTTATATTTCAACGCTACCATTTGCTAGGAGATTTAGATGCCAATGAAAATGTTGAAGTGCCATCAATCTATGCTGGAATAAATAGTGATGAAAGACGAGCTAGGAGTAGTATGTTATTAACCAGACTTGGGCTAAATGACAGAATGAAGCATCGTCCAAGTCAACTATCAGGTGGGCAACAACAAAGAGTAAGCATAGCAAGAGCGCTTATGAACGGTGGGAATGTAATATTAGCCGATGAACCAACTGGAGCATTGGACACCAAAAGTGGCGTAGAGGTGATGAACATACTAAGAGAGCTTCATACCGAGGGTCACACAATAATACTTGTCACACACGATAGAGAAATAGCACAAAATGCGGATAGGATAATCGAGATAAAAGATGGTGAGATAATCTCAGATAAGCCAAATATCTCTACAAATAAAGAGTCCCAAAAGATACTTAAACAAAATAGAGGCAATAAAAATAGCGAGAGACTAATAGATAGATTTAGCGAATCTCTAATGATGGCAATTCGCTCTATGTCTGCTCATAAAATGAGGACTTTTCTAACTATGCTTGGAATTATTATTGGGATTACTTCAGTAGTTAGCGTAGTAGCCCTAGGCACTGGTTCACGTCAAAAGATACTAAAGGATATAGGGGCAATGGGTACAAATACCATTACCATATATCCAGGGATTGGCTTTGGGGATAGAAACTCAAACAAGATACACACATTAACGATTAGTGATGCTGAGGTGCTTGAGAAACAGAGCTTTGTAGAGAGTGTTACCCCTAGTGTACGCAAAAGTGTAACCGCTAAATATCTCAACACCTCTTCAATCGTTCAAGTTTCTGGTGTTGGAAGTGGTTATTTTGATGTCCAAGGAATTAAAATAGATAAAGGCATATTTTTTGATAGACAAATGACAAATGACTATCAGCAAGTTTGCGTTATAGACCCTGCAACATCAAAGGCGATATTTGGCGAAGGTGTAGATCCAATAGGCAAGGTCATAATCTTAGGCAATATGCCCATAAAAATTATAGGTCTTAGCCAAAAACCACCAAGCACTGGAATCATGAAAGAGACCTTAAATGTATGGATACCATATACTACCGTGATGAGTAGAATGCTAGGTCAGAGTCATCTCACCAGTATATCGGTTCGTGTGGATGATGGTGTAACTAGTCAAGCAGCAGAAGATGGGATAAAAAGATTGCTAAAATCTAGACACGGCAAAGAAGATTTCTTTTTGGCGAACATGGATAGCGTTAAGGCTACAATGGAGAGTGCAACAGCGACCATGCAATTGCTAGTCTCTATGATTGCAGCAATTTCACTGTTTGTAGGCGGTATTGGTGTTATGAATATTATGCTAGTTTCTGTGACTGAAAGAACTAGTGAGATAGGTGTGCGAATGGCAGTTGGAGCAAGGCAAAGTGACATTATGCAACAATTCTTAATAGAGGCTGTAATGGTTTGTATAATTGGGGGAATTATGGGTATATCTCTAGCATTAGGGATTGGAGAGATTTTCGCTAAAGCTACAGATAGCTTTCAAATGATTTTTACAACCACATCTATACTAGTCGCATTTGGTTGCTCTACGCTTATTGGTGTTGTGTTTGGATTTATACCAGCAAGAAATGCCGCTAGACTTGATCCTGTGGTCGCACTTACAAGGGAATAAAATGAAAAAATTATCAATACTGCTATCAATGCTTGTATTTACAGGCTGCTCACACCAATCAACCACTTTAGAGCCAGCAAACATAGAAATACCTGCTTCATGGCACAATCAAACAAGCAAACAACATGGAGATACAAAAGAGTGGTGGAGTCTGTTTAATGATACAAATCTAAACGATATTGTTACTATAGCAATTAAAAATAATAGCTCAATCATTAGAGCAGGATACAGATTAAAACAGGCATCTTTGGTGGCGTCTCTACAAAGAAACAATACTTATCCTCAACTTTCAGGTTCACTAAATATAAATGAGTCAAGGAATTTTGATAGTGGGGATATAGAGCGTGGATTTAGCACATCTGTGCAAATAGGTTATGAAGTTGATTTATGGGGCAAACTATCAAAAGCAAATAGTGCCAAAGAGTGGGAGATGATGGCAACAGAGCAAGACATGGAGTCTACAAAACTGACTATCATAGGGCAAGTTGTCCAGACATATTGGCAACAAGCATATATAAACGAGAGGATAAAAGTAGCTAAAGAGAATTTAGACAAATCAAAATCGATATATAAACTAATTCAAGTTCGCTATAAAGCTGGTGCATCATCAAGGCTTGAGTTATTGATGGCGTATAAGTCTATAGCAACAAATGAAGCGTCATTACAAAAACTACTCCAAGAAAAAGAGGTGGCGTCAAACACTATGGCACTACTACTTGATATTCCGCCTCACTCAAAATTTATTCACGAGCCCAGTAGGTTTCCATCAAAACTATCAAGATCTATAAATGCGAATATTCCTGCGACTGTGCTAGCCAATCGTCCAGATATCATTTCTGCAAATCTTAGAGTTTTGGAGGCACTAGATATGGTAGATGTATCTAGGGCTAGTTTTTATCCTACATTTAATCTCACCAGCTCCCTAGGAACAAGCTCTACAGCACTAGAAAATATTATATCAAACCCCGTTGGCTCTATCGCTCTTGGTATTGCACTACCATTTTTAAACTGGAATGAGAATAGTATCAATCTATCAATCTCTCGTGTTGCATATGAAGATGTAAAAACAGACTACAAGCAAAAGATCTTAAATGCTTTAAAGGAGGTAGAAAATAGCCTAAATGCAAATGAAAAATATGCCAACGAAGGTAAAATGCTCCTAAAAGCTCTAGAAAATGCACAAGCACAAGAAAATCTTTACAATATCAGATACAAAGCAGGAGCATCAAGCCTAAAAGAACTATTAGATGCTGGAGATGCTACTAGAAGTGCAAAACTTGCATACACAGAAAATTTATACAGGCAATATATAAATCAAGTTGATCTACATCTAGCTTTGGGTGGCACATGATATTATATTATTAAATATACTTATGGTATAATAATTAATTACATACAAGACAAATAATAGACGGAACAACATGATGGATATACAAGAATTCAAAGAAAAATTCAATAATGATGAAAAACTGCAAAGATATGTTTTTCGCAAATACACTGAAGATATAGCCGAAAACTCTCTAAGGCCATATCAAATTGAGCTTTTACGCTTACAAGAGTTTCTAGAGCGTACAAAAAAGAAGCTTATAATTCTCGTTGAAGGCAGGGACGCATCAGGTAAAGGTGGTGCGATTCGTAGAATCACTAGATATATGAACGAAAAACATTATCGCATAGTTGCTCTAGGCAAGCCATCAGATGTACAAAGAACGCAATGGTATTTTCAAAGATATATAGAACAATTTCCAAAAGGTGGGGAGATAGTAATCTTTGATAGAAGTTGGTACAACAGGGCTATGGTAGAGCCTGTATTTGGATTTTGCACACAAGATGAGTACAATACATTCATAGAGAGTGTTTCACGCTTTGAAGAGGATTTAATAAACAATGATTTTTATTTCATTAAGATATATTTCTCTGTAACCAAAGAAGAACAAAATGCAAGATTTCAAGAGCGAGAAACAAATCCATTAAAGCAATGGAAACTAAGCGAAATAGATGTGCAAATGCAAGAGAGATGGGATGACTTTACTATAATGAAATATGAAATGCTCAAAAATACACATACTTTAAAATCTCCATGGACTGTAATACGAAGCAATGATAAATTCAAAGCAAGATTAAATGCAATCAAAACGATTTTAAATAGTGTAGACTATGAAAAGAAGAATATAAATCTTGATTATACTGTGGATCCAGATATTGTACATGATGGTTTTGCAGAGATAGCTATTATGGAAGAGGATTTAAAAAGTCAAGGTAAATTTTTAGGTTAATCTGCGAGAGTACTTCTAGATTCAAACAAGGGGAGAAGTATGAAGTGCGTATAAAAAAATTGGTCTTTCAATATCGTACTCTCGCATAAGAAATTATAACACTATAGAGTAAATGAAAGTGCAATAAATGGTTAATAAGATATGAAAATAGTTAACGAGAGCTTGCCTCTATGTGGAATAGATGAAGCTGGTAGAGGTCCTCTTGCTGGCTCACTAGTGATTAGTGGTGTGGTGCTTGCTAGAAAGATGGAAGGTTTAGCAGACTCAAAAAAACTATCAGAAAAAAAGAGAGAATATTTATATGAGCAGATAATTGCAAATGCAAAATACCATATTGTCTCATTTGATGCTCCACAAATAGACGAACTAGGCATTTCAGAATGCTTGAGGCGTGGGCTTGAAGAGATTAAAAACACTCTTGATGGTTGTGAATATCTTTTTGATGGAAATTGTACTTTTGGAGTGAATAACATATCCACAATGATAAAAGCTGATGCCTGCGTAGCAGAAGTTAGTGCAGCTAGCATTCTAGCCAAGGTCACTAGAGATAGGGATATAAATAGTGCTGATATGCTTTATCCTGAATATGGCTTTTTGTCCAACAAAGGATATGGAACAGCTAAACATATAAAAGCTATTTTAGAATTTGGTAAAACACCTATTCATAGGCAAAGCTTTCGAGTTAAGGGTCTGTTTTAATAATAAGTGCTTTCTTTGGCTTTAGACCTAACTCTCTCATATTCTCTACTCTTCTAATAAGATTTCCTCTACCAGTTGAGAGTCTAGCTAGTGCGCTATCGTAGCTTATTTGTGTTTGTGCCATTCGCTCACCTATTTTCTCCATATCTTCTACAAATGATACAAATTTATCATAAAGAGCTTCGGCGTGTGCAGCTATCTCTTTTGCATTTTGTTCTTGCTTTTCTGTTCTCCATATATGCTCTATTGTTCTCATGGTTACAAGCAAAGTGGATGGTGATACTATCACTATATTTTGTTCAAATGCTCTACTAAAGAATTCTCTATCATGCTCTAGTGCCAAATGAAAAGCACCCTCAATAGGGATAAACAGAAGCACAAAATCTACAGTTTTGATACCATCAAGCTGTTCATATCTCTTAAAGCTTAATCCTTTTATGTGTGTATTGATAGATAATATATGGGATTTTAATCTACTCTGTTTTTCTTCACTTGTATTTGCTTTCATATATTCATCATATGCCACTAGCGATACTTTTGAATCTATGATAATTTCACGCTCTCTTGGCAGGTTTATTACAATGTCAGGTTTATAGCTCTTACCATTGCGTGTTAGCTGGTGTTGAGTATAGTACTCATGACCCTCTCTTAATCCTGATTCTGCTAGTATCCGCTCCAATACAATTTCACCCCAATTGCCTTGTAGTTTATTGTCTCCTTTTAGTGCATTCGTGAGATTAATAGCATCAATACTAAGTCTTTCGTTCAATGTTTTGAGTCTTGCTAGCTCATCTTTTAATCCTTGTCTCTCTTTTGCATCATGCAAGAACTGCTCTCTACTTTGCTGAGCAAATTCACCTATCTGCTCCCTAAAAGGTTCAAGCAATAGACCCAAGCCCTCTTTGTGAACAGAATCAAAACTTTGTGTGTTTTTTTGAAAAATATTATTAGCTAAATTTGAAAACTCAAGTTTTAACTCATTCTTTGCACCATCTAACAGTTCTAACTTCTCTTCGTATCCCCTAATGCTATCTTCGAATCTTGTATGCAAAATAGCATAATCCTTTTCAAGTATATAATATTCTCTCTTTTGATTTAGATATGCCCAAATCATTATTATAATTACAACAACAGATACGCCCAATATATAAATCTCAACTCCCATTCCTGTACTCCATTTCCTACATTTCCACTAGCCAAAATCTCATATCCATACTATCTCTAGTCACATTTAGACTACTCCAGCCATTGCCCTCCAGATACATTAGCCGACCACCAAATTCACTCACGGCATACCTTTCTTTATATATAACAAATGAGCCATTGTCAATAGCTTTATATATTTCATTATGGTTGTTTGGTTGACAATAATTGACAAAACTGTATGTATGTATTGACACTAATGCCTCTTTTAGTGCTTCACTTTTTGCCAATACACAGCTAACAGTATATGTCATAGGATAAGTCACTTGTGGATTCTCTATGAGTTCCGTTATATATATCTTCTCTTTTTTCATATGGGTATTTTAGCTTATATTTATCTACTTACATGATTTTATTTCAAAATGAAATATTTAAGTATGTTGCAAATATTCATCTATCTATACTTTAATGATTATTTTGTAAAATACAATTATATGAATTAACATTCTAGGAGCTACATGAAAGATACAAAAGTATCACTTTTACCAGTATTAGGGTTAACTACGGCGATACTGCTAGTGGCTGGAAATATGATAGGTTCTGGAGTATTTAAAAAGATAGCTCCAATGTCTAGCTCGTTAATGAGTGAAACTATGGTTTTATTTGCATGGTTTGCAGCTGGTCTAATTACCATGCTTGGAGCTTTTACATTTGCCTCTCTAGCCACCACCACAAATGAGGCTGGTGGGCAGTTTCAATATTTCAAGAATATCTTTGGTGGCTTTTTTGGATTTATGTATGGGTGGAGTTTTTTTGCGGTTATTAGCACAGCATCAATCGCTTCTATCGTCTATGTGTTTGCTGAGTCTGTGAGTAACTTCTTTGGGCTAAATCAAATATTCACAGAGTATGCCAATTACTCGCTTTTTGGTGGTGTGATTTTCCCTTTTAAAAATGCGACCGTAAAAATCATAGCCATAACCACGCTAGTGCTACTAACTGCATATAATATCAGAGGTGTAAAAGGTGGTGGTTGGCTCAGTAATGTAGTCACAACAGCCAAAATTGCAGGCATATTAATGCTAATAATTATAGGTTTCACATATACCTCCCCAGCTAGTGGTATCGCCACCATCGTCCCATTTGTGTCACCAAGTGAGCCTAGTCTTAGTGCAATGCTACAAGCAAGTGCATTTTTCACTGCTATGCTTGGAGCATTTTGGGCGTATGACGGATGGGTGAATATCACCAATATGGCTAGTGAGTTCAAAAACCCCACCCGCAACATACCTATCGCTATCATAGCTGGTACGGCTATTACTGTGATTTTGTACATAGTTGTCAATTATGCCTATTTTCAAGTATTAACTCCTGCACAATTTGCCACACTATACCATACGGAAGGAACGATAGCAGCAGTAGAAGTCGCTAGGACTGCTTTAGGGCAGATTGGTGTAATTGCCATATCTGTGCTGATTATGATATCTACATTTGGTGCGACACAAGGAAGCACCATGTCAGCCTCTAGAGTTTATTATCAGATGTCAAAAGAGGGCTATTTTTTTGCTCCATTCGCGAAGATACACGCTAAATTTCATACACCACACATATCCCTAATTGGTCAGATGATATGGGCATCGATACTAATCATTAGTGGAACTTTTGATCAGTTAACTGATATGTTGATATTTGCTGCATTTTTATTTTATGGGCTTGGTGCGATTGCAGTTATGAAACTCAAACGAAACGGTCACTTAAAAATATCATTTGGTTATCCGTTTGTACCTATTGCATTTATGCTTCTTTCACTTGTCATTGTGGTTAACGCCATATACTCCAGACCGCTAGAATCACTAATGGGATTAGGGCTAATGGCAACTGGTGTACCTTT
>DZCE01000006.1:0-4332 GCA_022736375.1 Arcobacter nitrofigilis
ATTGCTTTTATGAATGATGCTCTCACCCTTCCAGCTTCTAGTTCTTTGTATCCAGCAGCGGTCGTTCCAGCTGGACTCATCACGCTATCTTTTAGGAGGGCAGGGTGGCTTGATGATAGCAGAGGAGCGAAACCACGAAACAGCGAGTTAGTGAGAGCTATACTATCGGCTCTTTTTAGTCCCACGGCAACTGCTCCATCCATCATAGCTTCAGCCACAAGTGCTAGATATGCAGGTCCACTACCAGCCACTGCTGTGGCAATATCTAGCTCCCGTTCGCTGTCAAGCCACATAGTATCGCCAATCGCACTCATAATCTCTATGCTTGTTTCCTTAAATCCATCATCACCCACTAAAGTTGTAGTGGATAATGCAAACTGTGCTGCGATATTTGGCATAGCTCGTACTGTATATTCGGACATGATAGCATTTTTTAAATCTTCTATTTTCGTACCTGCTAATATGGATATGAGTGCTTTTGCTTTGCCTTTTAGTTTATTTGCAACATCCAAAAGAGCATTTGGCTTCACACACAAAAGTATAATTTTGTTATCAATATTAAAATTATTAATATCATAAATATCTATTTTTGTTTTTATATTTTCCATCGTCTCTATGGTCTTTGTAGCTTTATCGGTATCTTTTGCTACAAGTTCAAGCTCAAATTTCTCATGTAATCCGATTATTAAGGCTTTTGCCATGGCACCATTGCCTATTATCGTGAGTTTCATTTTCCATACTCCTTTTCATCTTTGATAACATTGTATCAAATATCATACAGTTTTTACCTATTTTGAGATATGATATTGAAAATAAATAGTGGAGTTTATATGCAAAAGATTAAATTTCTATCAAGTTTGCTCATAGCAGTTGTTATATTTCAAGGGTGTGCAACGAAGGTAAAGACAGAAGAGTACAATAACTCTGCTGAGGCATGGTATCAAAAGATTGGTGATAGCGTAGCTTCTGATAATTTGGATAAAGCGGATCAATATTTTGTTTCACTAAAAAGTGAGCATGCAAACTCTGAATATATTAAAGAGTCTATTATGTTACTTGCTAATGCACATATGGATAGTGATGAGTATTTGTTGGCAACTTTTTATTATGATGAATATATAAAAAGATTTGGTGCCACGGCATCATCAGCTACTATGCAATACATTGATTTTATGAAGATAAAAGCAGCATTTTTGGGCGTAAAGAAACTAAATCGTGACCAAAAATTGATTATAGATACCATAAACAGTGCTTCAGGTTTTGGAGCCAAATATCCAAACTCTGAGTATAATCCGCTTGTTAACTCAATGCTCATAAGACTACAAATGGGTCAATATATGCTAAATGAAAATATAGCATCACTGTATGACCGTATAGATAAGCCAGAGGCTGCCGCAATTTATAGAGCCAAAAATAGTACATCAAATATAAAACTAGATGATATTGCTATGCCTGAATCTGGGATTATTGATTCTTTTTTTGACTGGTAGCATAACTCTTAAACTTATTTTTACACTTTTTGGATAAAGTAACAATACTTTACTTTACTTTATATTTAGGAGTAGCTTTATGCAACTTAGTAATTACGATGATTTCCCTACATCTTTGCCAGTCTTGGTAGAAGATGAACTTTTCTTATATCCATTTATGATTAGCCCCATATTTATAACCAATCAAAAAGATATTGATGCTGCAAGATTTGCGATGGAAAATGATTCTCTTTTATTTGTAACATCTTCAAATGAGAGCCAAAAAAACACCCTTCACGAAATAGGCGTTATAGGTTCTATTATGAGAAAAGTTCAATTGCCTGATGGTAGGGTGAAACTACTGTTTCAAGGATTATCAAAAGGCAAAATCATCTCCATGGAGGAGAATGAAAAAATCAATAAAGCAATTATTGCCATAGTAGAACATGAAACATACAATGCTATGAGTATAAACGCTATTATGGAGATTATGCGAGATAAAATCAAAACGCTATCATCAGTAAATAGTAGTTTTTCACCTGATTTGCTAAAAGCCATAGAAGAAAATGATGAGCCATATCGCATAAGTGACTTAATAGCCTCAATGCTAAAGCTTGATAGAGTGACCGCATATGAGCTATTCAAAGAAAATGATATAGAAAAAAGACTCCTCTCCATCATAGATATAATCAGCTCACAGATAGAATCTGCAAGAGTTCAAAAAGAGATAAGAAGTAAAGTTCATACAAAAATAGAACAAAATAACAAAGAGTATTTTCTAAAAGAACAGCTAAAACAGATACAGCACGAATTGGGAAGTGACAATAATCGTGATGAGGAGATAGCTGCATTTAGAGTAAAGATAGAGGCTATAAAACCGCACATTAGTGAAGATGCATATAAAGAGATAAATAAACAACTAGAGAGATTATCCAGAATGCATCCTGATAGTGGAGATGCTAATACACTTCAGAGTTACCTTGAGTGGACGCTTGAGATGCCATTTGGTAAATTTGGTAAGAAAAGACTCAAAGTAAGTGATGTGCAAAAAGAGCTTGATAATGACCACTATTCATTAGAAAAGCCAAAAGAGAGAATAGTGGAATTTTTCTCGGTGCGTGAGATGGCCATACATAGAAAAGTGAAAAACAGAGATATCAACGGTGCGATTTTGTGTTTTTATGGACCTCCAGGGGTGGGTAAAACTTCGCTTGCAAACTCAATTGCAACAGCTTTGGGGCGACCTCTTGTGCGTATTGCTCTTGGTGGACTTGAAGATGTCAATGAGCTTAGAGGGCATCGTCGTACATATGTAGGAGCTATGCCAGGACGAATTGTACAAGGTTTCATAGAGGCCAAAAAAATGGATCCAGTTGTAGTGCTTGATGAGATTGATAAAGTTGGCAAAGGCGGTAGGGGTGATCCTAGCTCTGTATTGCTTGAAATTCTTGACCCAGAACAGAACAAGAATTTTAGGGATTATTATCTCAACTTTGGAATCGATTTAAGCAAGGCTATTTTTATAGCCACGGCCAATGATATTGGATCAATCCCAGCTCCACTTAGGGATAGAATGGAATTTATAACGCTTAGTAGTTATACACCAAATGAGAAATTTGAGATAGCAAAAAGATATCTGATTCCTCAAGAATTACACAAACATGCACTTAAAGATGGAGAGGTCGTTATCACCGATGAAGCGTTGCATCTTTTGATAGAAGAGTACACAAGAGAAGCTGGTGTGCGTAACCTAAGAAGAAAATTAGCGACTATTATGCGTAAAAGTGTACGAGAGCTTTTAGAAGATAGTAGCCTAAAAGTAGTTGAAATAAATATCGCAAATCTAGCTACTTATGGCGATAAAAAGGCATTTGAGATTACTGCTGTGAATGAGGCACCACAGGTTGGCGTTGTTAATGGTTTGGCGTGGACATCAGTGGGTGGTGATGTGCTTACTATTGAGGCTATCAAAATCAAAGGCAAGGGTAGCTTACAGCTTACAGGAAGCCTTGGAGATGTTATGAAAGAGTCTGCTCACATAGCATATAGCGTTGTAAAGATACTTATTGATGAAAAAAAATTAACTATTCCAGAGATGGAAAAGGATAAATGCGATAAAGATACACCATCTGAGATATACAAAAGATATGATTTGCATCTGCATGTCCCTGAAGGTGCAACACCAAAAGATGGACCAAGTGCTGGTATAGCAATGGTAACGGTAATCGCTTCAATACTGAGTGGCAATAAAATAGATAGTAAAGTAGCAATGACTGGTGAGGTTACGCTAACAGGCAAGGTATTGCCAATAGGTGGGCTGAAAGAGAAGCTAATAGCTGCATATAAAGCTGGTGTTAAAAAGGCTCTCATTCCTACAAAGAATTTTGAGAGAGATTTGGACGAGATACCTGCTGAGGTAAAAGAGCATTTGATTATTTTGCCTGTGGCAACAGTAGATGAGGTACTTAAAGAGGCTTTTATTTAGCCTTTTAATTATATTGTGTGTGATTTTGAGTGTCCTGAATTATTGCATATTTTTAATTTGATTCTCAAATGATATAAATTGTGCCCAATATTTCTCAACTAAATATGGTACTTTATTCTTCTCTTTATTATATTGTAACCTTAATAATGATTCTGCAATAGGAGAAATTAATAAATTACCAGCAATTAATCTTAGTTCATGTGCAATTTGATATATTTTATCAATATCAGCTGCTTTATATGCATCAATAATATCTTCTATTCTGGTTCGACATTGTTCATTGAAAGACTTTATAAATTCAATAACTATATCTTTTGGTAGCCCTAATTCTTCACTTGATTTCTCTAGACTAAAATCAATTTTAAGAGGAGCTACATT
>DZCE01000006.1:4432-36342 GCA_022736375.1 Arcobacter nitrofigilis
TTAATATTAATATTTGAATTATAACATTGAGGGATGACATTATAATGTCATTGATATTTTTAATATTATGAATTTGTATTTTTGATAGTATATGCTATTTTTTCACTAACTATACCATTTAAATCTTCCAGAGTTGCACTATTGATAGCTTCAAAAGTACCAAAATGATTAAGTAGTTTTGCAATTGTGGCTTTTCCAATACCTTTTTCTTCTAATAAATTACTTTGTATCATCACTTTTCTTTTTTTTGCCCTGTGAAATGCTATTGCGTATCTGTGTGCTTCATCTCGCAGGTTTTGTACCCATTGCAGTCTTTTGTCGGTTGGCTGGAGATTGTATTTGTCGTTGATTGTATATAAAATATCTTTGGCTGCACCTTTTGCACGGTGTGCTTTGGCATCTAGTTTCTCTTTTGATATTGCAATGACATCTAGGTTTACACCAGCATCTTTAAGTAGTGACAACGCAAGTTTTAGTAGTGTAGCACCACCATCAAGCACCCATAAATCAGGTGGAGATTCTATGCCAAAATTGGCAATGCGACGACTGAGTACCTCTCTCATTTGTGCGTATTCATCTTTTGCTTCTAGTGTGTATCTTCGGTAGCTGTTTTTGTCCCATACGCCATCACTCCAAACGACCATGCCACCTACAGTGGCATCTCCTTGATGATGTGAATTATCAAAAATCTCAACTCTATATGGTATTCGTAAAAGCTCAAGTAGGGAGGCAATTTTTTCTTCTATTGGTTCAGCAGAACTATTGCTTTTTTGTTTTAAAAGTTCATAGGCATTTGTCATAGCTAGAGTGGTTAATTTTAGTTTGTCACCTATTTTTGGAGTTGATATATTTATTTTGAATCCAAATCTTTTGTGTAGTGTCTGTTCTATCTCTTTGGTATCTTCTATTTCAACTGGTAGTAATATATTTCTACAAACATTTGGCATATCGGCTTGATAAAAAGATAATAAAGTCTGCTTGTAAGCATCACCGAGACAGCTATCATCATAATCAGTACTATTATAGTAGCTAAAATCGCTAGAAATAATCCGACCATTACGCATAAATAGCTTTACAATTACACCTCTAGATTCGCTTGTGGCTATGGCAAAAATATCAAATGCTACATTTGATGCCAAGTCAATAGTGGAAGCTATGTTTAGAGATTTTATGGTTTGCGTCCAATCCCTAAGAGTAGCTGCCTCTTCATATCGTTCGTTTGTTGCCATTATCATCATTTTGCTCTCTATGGCTTTGATTAGATTATCTCTTTTTAGAATGCTCTCTTTGGCTTTTGTCACTATTTTTGCATACTCTTGCGTAGATATTTTATCTTCGCATGGGGCGTGACATTTGCCTATTTGATGAAAAAGACAAGCTTTCTTACCATTTAGACAACTCTTTTTTTGTACAAGTGGATATATTTCATATAAAGCATCTAAAAGCACCTTGCCTCCAGTTGTAAATGGACCATAATATATGATATCTTTGCCCTTTATGGCTTTACGAGTAATCTCAAATCGTGGAAACTTTTGTGACTCATCAATACAGATGTATGGATATGTTTTGTCATCTCTTAGCAAAATATTATACTTTGGCTTTAGTTGTTTGATTAGTGAATTTTCAAGAACCAATGCATCCTCTTCGCTATCCACAATTATATATGATAGTGATGTTACCTCGTGAAGCATCTTTTGTATTCTAAGTGAAAGTGTATGATTTGGAGTAAATGATGGGGTAAATCTCCAATAGCTTTTGACTCTATTTTTTAGATTTTTAGCCTTGCCTATATATAGTAATTTTTCATTTCGGTCAAAGTATTGATATATACCGGCTGATTCTGGAAGTGAGCTTATGATTGATTGCATAAAATAGCCTTTTTTATATTCTCATAAGCTTCTCTTAACTCTTTGTCTAATGAATCAGTATCAAAATATGCTGTTGATTTTTCACTATAATACGGTACGGTAGTCTCGGTTTCTTTTTGGTCGTCTAATTTAAGTTGCTCGGTATACTTTGGTATAAATGTCATTAATTTGTCTACTTTAGGAAAACTACACAAACAATCTTCTCTGTCAATCATAGCTAATATGCTTTTAAATAAATCTAGATTATAATTAAGTTCCATTTTCATTCCAGGATGAGTTATAGCAAAATAAAGTGTGCTATCCTTGATGTAAATGTAGGCTATTGAAGATCTAAATCTAGGCGGTAAAAGTGCCAAAAATTTGCCATAGCATATATGTGTTGCAAGGAGACGAAATTGAGGCTGACTGGATATAAAAGTGATAATACTACTAGATGTTTTCATTTAGTCATTATAACATGTTTTTGTTCGATGTTATTTACTGGTTGTGGATACAAAACCACTCCCGTGTATAAGAAAAGTAGTGAAACAACAATTACGCAAAGGTAATAAATGAAAAAGTATGATGTTATTATAGTTGGCGCAGGGATAGCTGGACTGTACGCTGCTATGAATATTCCTACTACTAAAAAAGTCTTAGTTATGTGCAAGGATATACCATGGGAGTGTAATACTTTTTATGCCCAAGGTGGAATGGTTACGGCATTAGACAAAGACGATATTGCCCTGCATGTAAAAGATACACTTGAAGCTGGAGCTTATCATAATCTAAAAAGAGCAGTGCAGATATTATCTGAAGATTCGATGGAGACAACGGCTGATATTATAGCTAGAGGCATGGAGTTTGATCACGATAGTAGTGGTAAATTATTATATACAAAAGAGGCAGCTCATAGTGCTGCAAGGATAATACACGCTGGTGGCGATGCTACAGGTAGATATATGCATCATTTTTTAATGAGCCAAAATCCACACCACTTGGAGCAAAACGCTCTTGTGCATGATTTACTGATAGAAAATGGTAGATGTTTTGGAGTAAAAGCTACAATAAACTATAAGCCAGTTACGCTATATGCTGACACAGTAATAATAGCTAGCGGTGGAGTTGGCTCACTATATGAGTATAATACAAACTCTAGAACAGTAAGTGCTGATATTCACGGCATATGTGTAGAAAAAGGGATTGCACTTAAAGATATGGAGTTTATGCAGTTTCACCCAACTGTATTTGTAAAGACACCATTTGCTAGAAAGCTACTACTAACTGAAGCTCTTAGAGGTGAGGGTGCTTTTGTGGTCGGGGAGAGTGGTAATAGATTTTTGTTTGAATATGATGAGAGAGGCGAGCTTGCTAGCAGGGATATAGTATCTAGAAGTATTTTTGACTATAAGCGAAAGACAAAAGAAGAAGTTTACTTGGATTTCTCGATGTTTAAGCCTAAATGGTTCAAAGAGAGATTTCCAAATATCACAAGAACTTTTGAAGCTGTAGGATATGATTTTCCAAAAGATAGAGTTCCCATATCTCCTGCTTTTCATTATGCCAATGGTGGAATTGCTTGTAATAGTCATGGCGTGGTTCATGGTATGGATGGGCTTTATGTTATTGGTGAGGCAGCTAGAACTGGTGTGCACGGGGCAAATAGATTGGCCTCTAATTCACTACTTGAGGGGATAGTTTTTGCCAAAAGAGCTACTAATCATATACTTGCTCTAAATACTTATGATGGTGTAATGCCAAAGTTTGATAAAGAATATGACAATACCCTTCATAAGGAAAATGACAAAGAGTACAAACATCAACTTCGTAAAATAATGTGGGATGAAGTAGGCATAATTCGTACCACTCAAGGGCTTCATAAGGCAAGAAACTTTATTTATGACCTTAAAAACAGAGAGATAGGAAGACTATTGCAACTTAGACTTAACACAGCTGCTAATATTGTTGACGCTGCATTATCTCGTAAAGAATCTTTGGGGGCTCACTACATGGAAGGCGAAGACCACGATATATAATAGAATTAAACTACTAAAGGTATAATTACATTATATAGAACCCTCTGAGTAACCAAAAGCGTTCATAATGAGTTTTGCAAGTGTAAAATTTTGTCAGAGATTTGTGAAAACCTAGCCATAGCTAAATTGAGCAAATATCTGGTGAAAGGTTGCATTTGCAAAGCCCACCCAAAGGGCACCTCTAGCTTTCCCTTATACTTCGTTACACACTCTTGGGTTAGCTACGGCTAGCCCTGCTTGTGAGTGCTTTGTCTAAGAAAAAGCTAGAGGTGTTATGAATGCCTTTGGTTGCTCAGAGGGTTCTACAAACCACTTTAGGATTAAATCATGAAAACAGTACCAATTTTAATATTAGATTTCGGCTCACAATATACGCAATTAATTGCACGAAAACTTAGAGAAAGTGGAGTTTATTGTGAGGTAGTGCCATATAGAGAAGAGATAGAGGCTATTATTGCCAGAAAACCACAAGGGATAATTCTCTCAGGAGGACCAGCTTCTGTATATGCAGAGGATGCATATAAACCTAGTGAAGAGATTTGGAACCTAGGATTGCCTATTTTGGGAATTTGTTATGGAATGCAACTAATCACACAACATTTCGGCGGAAGTGTGGTGGCTGCTAATCATCATGAGTATGGTAAAGCAAAACTAAATATCACAAAAAGTTCCCGTATATTTGAGGGCGTGGATAATGACTCTATAGTTTGGATGAGTCATGGAGATAAGGCTGAACGAATCCCAGAAGATTTTACTGTAATAGCTGATAGCGAAAACTCACCATATGCAGCCATAGCAAATGAAGCCAAAAATATTTATGCATTTCAATATCACCCTGAAGTGCATCATTCTGTTCTTGGTGTAGCAATGTTGAAAAATTTTGCAAAACATATTTGTGGTTGTGAGAGTACATGGAATATGGGTGGATTTGCAAAAGAGAAGATAGCTACCATAAAAGCTCAAGTAGGCACAAGAAAAGTATTGTGTGGTGTGAGTGGTGGGGTGGATAGCTCAGTAGTTGCTGCTATGCTAAATGAGGCACTACCAAGCGAACAGCTTATATGCGTATTTGTAGATCAAGGGCTTTTGCGTAAAGATGAAGCCTCACAGGTGCAAGATATGTTTAAGATGTTAAATATTCCTCTTATTACAATTGACGCTAGAGAGCTATTTCTCTCAAAACTAAAAGGCATTACAGACCCAGAACAGAAACGAAAAGCTATAGGCGAGACATTCATAGAAGTGTTTGATATAGAGGCGAAAAAACATACAGATGTTAGTTTTCTTGCACAAGGAACATTATATACAGATGTTATTGAGTCTGTTTCTGTAAAAGGTCCATCTAAGACTATCAAATCACATCATAATGTTGGAGGGCTTCCTGATTGGATGACTTTTGAGCTTGTAGAACCTCTACGAGAGATATTTAAAGATGAAGTTAGAAAACTAGGGCTTGAGCTTGGTTTGCCTCGTGATATGATAGGTCGTCATCCATTCCCTGGTCCTGGACTTGCGATTAGAATCATGGGAGAGGTAAATGAAGAGGCACTTAGGCTTGTGCGTGAGAGTGATGCTATTATGCAAGAAGAGCTAAAATCTCACGGATATTACGACAAAGTTTGGCAAGCATTTACGGTGCTACTCAATGTAAGTTCTGTTGGAGTGATGGGCGATAACCGTACTTATGATAATACAATATGTGTTAGAATGGTAGAGAGTGTAGATGGTATGACAGCTACTTTTGCTCATGTGCCTCATGATATTCTAGAGGGTATTAGCCGTAGAATTATCAATGAGATAGATGGGATTAACCGAGTCGTGTATGATATCTCATCAAAACCACCAGCAACAATCGAGTGGGAGTGATAAAAAGTCTCTTTTTCAGAATTGACTTCGTCAGAGTCAAAATTTTCTCAGTCATTTACTTTATGTAAACTCACTTTGAAAATTTCTTCTCTTCCTTGTTCTTCTAAAAAATAGCTCTTTTTTTCTTTGGAATTTGTATTTCTAAGTAAACTATTCCACAACAACATTTCTAGTGTTAGCTAAACCAAACTCAAAAAAATAGCAAGCTTGAAAATTTCTTCTCTTCCTTGTTCTTCTAAAAAATAGCTCTTTTTATCTAATATTTATCAATACATTATAGTTAGTTTATTAGTAGATACTCTATATATTCACACTTCAAACATCTTTGGATAGATAAAAAATTCTACTTTAGCCTTGTGATATTTGCAATCTCTCCATTCTTCTGATTCGCATTTCATCTCAATAATTCCCAAGGTCGGAATATTATTTATATTTACATTGGTCATTAAATTTACAAAATCTGTTAAGCCAGGATTGTGACCAATAATAAATACAGAATCATATTTATTATCTATATTTTTTATAATTGATAAAATAGCCTCAGAATCTGCTAAATAAAGTTTATTTAAATATGTTATTTTTTCTTTAAATTCAAGCTTTTTCAAGAGTCTTTCAATCGTTGACTTTGTTCGTTTGGCAGGGCTTGAGATTATAATATCGGGTTTGATTTTTTTTTCTTTTAATACCTTTGCCATGATAGTAATAGACTTTTTGCCTCTTTTATTTAAGTCCCTATCAAAGTCATCAAGGAAAGCATTACTCCAATCTGATTTTGCATGTCTAATAAGATAAATTGTTTTCATAAAAAATTATAACACAAAATAAGCCAAAATACTTTAGTGACTTATACTAAACTTTATTATTTAAATACACTAAAGCTCTTGCAAAAATTACCAAAATATATTATAATTCCCACAAAATATAGATACAAAAGGAATATAAATTATGGCAAAACATACATATCAAACAGAAATTGGGCAACTACTTCACTTAATGACACACTCACTATATTCAAATAAAGAGATATTTGTGCGTGAGCTTGTCTCTAATGCTAGTGATGCACTTGATAAATTTAACTACTTTCATCTCACAGATGAGAAATTTAAAAATGAAGAGTGGAGTGGAAATGTATTTATCACGCTTGACAAAGACGATAACTCTATCACGATTGGTGATAATGGAATAGGTATGAATCAAGAAGACTTAATGGCTCATATAGGCACTATCGCTAAATCAGGCACAAAATCATTCGTAGAAAATCTCACAGGTGATGCTAAAAAAGATAGTAATCTAATAGGTCAATTTGGCGTTGGATTTTACTCAGTATTTATGGTGGCTAGTAGTGTTGAAGTGATTACCAAAAAAGCAGGAGAAGAACAAGCATATAAATTTACAAGTGATGGTAGTGGTGAGTTTGATATAACTCCTGTAACGAAAGAGAGTCATGGCACTGTTATTTATATAAAATTAAAAGATGATGAAAAAGAGTTTGTTAGCCCATGGAGAATTAAAGAGATAGTTAAAAAATATTCAAACCATATCGCTTACCCAATAACTCTAAATTTCAAAGAAGAAGAGAGTGTAGGTGATGGTGATGATAAAAAAACCCAAATAGTTGGCAAAAGTGAACAGATAAATGTAGCAAAAGCACTATGGAGTATAAATAAATCACAGCTAACAAAAGAGGATTATTTAGAGTTTTACAGTGGCATCTCTCACAGTGATAGTGAACCACTAGCTTATTTACACAATAGAGCAGAGGGTGCGAATGAATATACAACTCTATTTTATATCCCTAGCGTAGCACCTGCTGACATATACAGAGCAGAGTGGGAAAGTGGAGTGAAGCTTTATGTTAAAAGAGTATTTATAACAGACAGTGATAAAGAGCTTTTGCCTGCGTATCTTAGATTTGTAAAAGGCGTGATTGACTCATCAGATTTACCACTCAATGTAAGCCGTGAACTACTTCAAGAAAATAGAATACTAGCCAATATAAAACAAGGTTCAACAAAGAGAATTCTACAAGCTATAAACAAACTAGATGTAGAGGATAGTGATAAATTTACAGAACAATACAATCGTCTAATTAAAGAGGGTATTTATACTGACCATGTTAATAAAGAACTATTGCTTGATATCGTGAGATATAAAAGCTCTAGCGAAAATGGGATGATTAGCTTAGAGAGTTATCTGAGCCGTGGAAATAGTGAGAAAAAAGAGATATATTATATCATCGCACAAAATGAAAAAATAGCCAAAAGCTCACCGCTTCTAGAGGCTTACAAAAAGGCAAATATCGAAGTTCTTATCATGGATGATATGGAAGTAGATGAGATAGTCACTCCCATGATTGGAGCTTATAAAGAGTGGAATTTTAAAGATATTTCAACCATAGAATCTCCATCAAGCAAGAGTGAAGATGAGCAAAAAGTCATAAATGAAGAGATGAAGCCTTTTACTGATAAGCTAAAAGATACGCTTGGTGACGCTATCAAAGAGGTTAAAATATCTAGTAGACTTACTGATAGTCCAGCGTGTGTGATCAAAGATAGTAGTGATCCTATGGCTAGTATGGCTCATATTTTCAGACAAATGGGGCAAGAAGTACCAGATGCTCCACTAATCTTGGAGGTTAATCCTGATAGTGATATGATTAAAAAACTTCAAAATACAACCGATAAAGATATGTTTGATGATATTGCATGGGTGCTTTTAGATAGTGCTAAAATAGCAGAGGGTATCGAGATAGAAGAGAAGAGTGAATTTGCAAAAAGAGTTGCAAGGATAGCTAGTAGAACTATGTAATTTTAGCCTCTAGAGGGTATAATATTGCCATATAAGATACCTAAGGAATAAAATGTCACAGATACTATCCATGTTGCAACTCCAACAACAACTAAATGACAGCACGAACGGCACTGGATGGGAAAATGGGCTAACCAAAAATGGCAAACCAATAGACTGGAATAGATGTATATATCTAGAATGTGCAGAGCTTGTGGAGTCATATCCATGGAAACACTGGAAGAACATAGATGCAGCTGCAGACAAAGAAAATATCAAAATAGAAGTCGTAGATATATGGCATTTCTTGCTTAGTGAAATAATCAGAGTCAATAGCATAACACAACAATTATCCCTCGCAGAGTTGGCGACACGAATATCGTTTGCCAATAATTTTGGTTTGATGCGAACAAATACAAAAGATATTGATGATGACTACTTTTTGCAGATTGAATGTATTGAGGATTTTATAAAAAGTATATTTACTGGCAATGATCTCACTACAATAGTTGAAAAATATTTTAAAGTTGTTGTGCAATCTGGATTAAATTTGGAGACATTGTATAAACTATATATTGGCAAAAATATACTTAATAGCTTTAGACAAGATAACGGCTACAAGGATGGGTCATATAAAAAATTATGGAATGGTGTAGAGGATAATGTAGTAATGCAAAATATCCTTGACTCTAGTCCAGCAATTACTCCACAAGAGCTTTATGATGCTTTATATTTGGCATATAAGGCTATTTGATTATAAGACTATTTGGTGCAAAATTATTTTTGTATCACTTTGATTTAGTGAACTATCATCTACTTTGCTATCATAACTAACTACAAAAATCTCATCACCACTTTTCAGATAGTTATGCTCCCCAAAATCAGCATACGCCGTCGCACCAATAGATATTAGAGCTGTGGTTGGATAGTCAGAATTTTTAAGATGCATCGCCATATCTTCTAGTGGACCGAAATCCTTTTGATTGTTTAGTTTTTCAATAAGCCAAACTATTAGTTTCTCGTAAAAATAACCATATCCAAGCAGTGGAGCATCTACTCCATATTTGTGCAATACTCCATCTCTTTTTACAAATGAGCAGAGATGATAGCTATCCATTATGCCACCAATTCTGAATTTATCAATATCAATCCAACTAGTAGCAATTCCTTTGCTATCCTTGCCCCAACTTTTTTTATGTGATATTTTCTTTGCACCTTCGAGGCGGATTGTACAATCATTAAATGTACTAAATTTGCGTGGTTTTATATCAGTGACCAACATATCTGTATTGTAAATCAAATCACAATACAAAACTATTTCTGGCTCTACTTGTGCATCTCCACTAGCAGGCAATGTTAGAGTAGATGAGCTAATAGGGTATCTTCCTAAAAATGTATCATTATGTGGTAGATAAAATGGAAATATGCCTTTTGGTGCGTCAGGCTCAGCTGTAATTACATCTTTGAAATCTGCTAGTTCACCAGCTTGTTCTAAATGATGAGCAAAATTCCCTGCTACACCTATGCCTATTGAGTTATGAAAATCCATATAAATACCTTAATTAAATATATAAAAATGTAAAGATTGGTTAAAATGAAGATGTTTTCTTAGTGCCAAAAGGCACTAAGGGAGTTTTAGCAAACTGCGTCTTTTACAGTTTTACCAAATTTGAACTTTGGTGCTGTGTGTGCTGGTTTGCTATATGTTTTTGTAGTTCCTGGAACTGTACCTGTTTTAGCAGCAACTGCTGCTGTGCTAAAAGTACCAAAACCTACTAAAGATACACTATCTTTATTAACTAAAACTTCAGTGATAGAAGCTGTAAATGCTTTTACTGCTCTCTCTGCTGCTGCTTTACTTTCAAACTCACCGTTCTTTTGTACTAGCTCTACGAATTCTGCTTTTGTCATGAATCTTCCTTGAATTGAAATGTGATATAAATATAATACAGATTAATTATACACCATTACTTTTAGCTGAAACTTAAAAATTAGTATTTACAAACAAGATTTATGAAAAAAATGATTATTTTTTAGAAAATTGGTGCGGTCGGGGGGATTTGAACCCCCACACCCGTAAGGCACTACCACCTCAAGGTAGCGTGTCTACCGTTCCACCACGACCGCATAGAAGATGTTTTGAGGCAATATTATACCTCAAAAATCTTGAAAACTATTGTTATAGATTTAATTATGCAGCGATATATGGGTTAGCATATAGAGCTATAAGAGCGATAACTAGTGTATAGATAACTTGAGCTTCGATCATACCGATAGCGATATACATTGTAGTGCTTAGTTTGTTACCTAGACCTGGGTTTCTTGCAGTACCAGCGATAGTTGCAGCAGCAGCATTACCCATACCGATAGCACCACCGATAGCAGCTAGACCAACACCAACACCAGCAGCAACTACTGAGTATGCTTTAATCATATCTTGACCAGCGTCAGCAGCAAATGCAGCAGCACCTAGTGCTAAAAATAATAGAAAAAACTTTTTCATTTGATATCCTTAAAATTAATAGTTTAAAGTCATCTTAGACTATCTCCAATATCCGTTCGGCTTGCGTATCCCTACTTATCATATTTTTGATGTGAAATTGTATCCAATATTAGCTAAAAAAGCTATTTAATATGTATTTACCAACTCTAAGAGAATTGGCATAAATTGTCCATGTATGAGGCACACTCCCACCTGTTGGCATAAAGCTACCATCTGTTACAAAAAGATTTTTTACTTCATGAGATTGACAATATCTATTTAGCACACTTTTTTGCGGGTCATCTCCAAATCTGCAACCACCAGCTTGCAGATTGGTTGGTGGGTATTGCGAGATATCTATTTTTATATCTTTTGCACCAAGTGCTATTAGGATTTGCTTTGCTTTTTGTGCAAGTTTATTACTTATTAACAAATCTTGTTTATGAGGAGATAGTCTGATATTTGCCACAGGAATTCCATACTTATCTTTATAGGTATCATCAACTGTAACTTTTGTGTCATTTGTGGGTGTCCAGTCACAAAATATCTCAAAATTTAATCTTCTTGTATGCTTGAACTTGTGAAATATTCTTTTCTGAAGCTCTTTACCCCAGAGTAATTTATTATCCTTGTATCTTAATTTTGATGCTCGAAGTATAGGGTTTGCATGTTCCCATTCTATATCTATCATACCACCTTTCGCACCATCTATTTCATACCATTGTGGTAGTGAACGATTTGTAAAAAGACCTCTTTGTAGCAGTTTTTCATTCTCTATTACTGTGTCATCAAGCTCGCCACTAACAACTCCACCAGCCGAAAAGATTAGATTTTTACCTACATTTCCGCTATTATTAGATAGTCCATTTGGGAAATTGCTATTTCTGGAATTTAGAAGTAATCTTGAACTCTCAATTGCACCACAAGCTATTACAAAAATTTTCGCCGATATTTGCTCTTTTTTGCCGTTTTTATCTATATAGTTTGCATTTGTAATTTTGCCCATATCTTCAATAAGTTTAGTAACTTGAGCATTTGATATAAGTGTCAGATTACCACTTTTTAATGCAGGATAGATTAGCGCTTCCCTACTACTACTTTTTGCTCCACTACTGCAACCATAGCTCCCGCAAAAATTTGAATAATAGCAACTTTTTCGCTCTCCAACATCTTTTGTGATGATGGCTCTTGGTGTTCTAATGACCTTAATATCTTGTTTTTCACATATGGTATCAATCATATCTGAAATCATATGTTCAGCAGTGGGTACAAAAGGCATATCATCTCCACTGATACCAATAAGACTTTCACACATATTATAGTATGGTTCAAGTTCTTTGTATGATATAGGCCAATTTGTTATATTAGCCTCACTAATTGCTCCATAAGTGTCTAAAAGATTAAAATCAGTTGGCTGTAGTTTGTGAAAGTACCCACTCATAAAGTTTGTAGCACCTCCTACCATATTTCCATTAAAGAAGCTATACTCGCTCTGTTGCGAGCTACTTTTTGTCCATTTGCCATTCAGAAACTCTTCTAGTGTATGATATTCATCTGCTTTGTTTGGAGTGAAAATATCTCGTCTACAATAAGCTATTTCATCTTTGGAAAACTCTTCTTTATGGATAAATGAGCCTTTTTCAATCATTGCAACTTTTACTCCAGCCAAACATAGTGTGTACGCTACGCCTGATGCTCCAGCACCACTACCTACGATACAGACATCATACATCTAGACCCCCATATAGTTTTGTTGGCTTTGGAATACCAGCTTTATGACCTAGCCATTTATACCCAGTATCATTTCCGCTATATATCTCATCAGACAAAAGTGCTTCAATGGTATAATATGTTAGCAAATCAAGCCAATTATTGTCATCATTTTTATTAATCTCTAATAGTATGTCTCCTTGTTCTTTATGGTTTAATGACAAGAAGTTTGGCTCAAGCTTTAATAGATTTTTCACTCCATCATTTAGTGTAATTAAATCATTATTTGGAAACGAGAAGTGCAGTGAGCTATTAGCCAGATAAGCAGTAGCTTTGATATCATTACTGCTTGGGTGTGGTGGATTGTATGGTAAAATGATATTTTGCACGGCACTAATAACACTCCAAAATGTAGATAAGTGACTATTTTTACCTAACTTATTCCATAAAATATATACAACTCCAGAGACAAAAAGTAGTAATAAAAATGCTCTTCGCTTCATAAGTTATTCTTTTTTTGAATTATATATAATTACTAAATATAAACAAAGATTATATTAGATATTATTGACAGATTTATTATATCATAAAATAAGGATTCAAAATGAAAAAAGTATTATTAATAGGTATTGTGGTGGGTCTTGGTGCGTTTGCATTTAGTAGTAATGGAATGGCTACGAAAAATGCAACAGGTGGTAAATGTAGCTCTGAAATGATGAAGAGTGAAAAATGCAAAATTAAGTCTGAGAAAAATTCTACAATGAAAATGAATATGAATAGTGGCATGAAATGTCAAGCTGGTAAATGTAGCGGTGGTAAATAATGTTTGGTCATGTTGTTGATGGGTATGATGTGCCTGTCATAAATGAGAGAGAGGCTAGGGCTGCTGCAGGTATATTGCTAGTGGTGGGACTTGTCTCTTTTTTGAATGCCTTTTTGATACATGATTTTACATTTACAAATATCTTTGTCACATTTTTTATGATAGATTTTGCTATTAGAGTTCTTTTGTCCCCTGATTATGCACCAAGCATGATTATGGGTAGATTTTTTGTAAGAAATCAAAAACCAGAATTTGTCGGTGCATCTCAAAAGAGATTTGCATGGAGTATAGGACTTGCACTATCTGTTGTAATGTTTGTAATCATTATAGTATTAGAGCTTATGACACCCATAAAGATAGCCATATGTATTTTATGTTTAATGCTTTTATTTAGCGAATCTGCATTTGGGGTATGTCTTGGATGCAAGATTTTTAATTGGTTAAATAGAGAAAATAAATATTGCCCAGGTGGTGTTTGTGAGATACAAGCTAGAGATAAAACAACATATATTTCTACTATTCAGGCTATTATCGCAGTAGTTGCTGTGGCTATTTTTTCTTTTTTTGTTTACAATTCTTATTCTCTAAATGAAGCAGATAATGTGCCAGCAACAATGAAATGTCAAACAGGAAAATGTGGAGCAGGAATGTAGAATAAAAGTAGCCTAGGCTACAAACTCTGGAGTAGCAAGATCAATTTTTTTACCACTTTGCTCCATTACTATTACTTCAATTTCTTCACCAACTGTGTACTTTATTGCCCAGTCATCCCTTTTTATTTTATCCATTTTTGAGTTGTGGAGTAGTGCATCAAATCCATCTGGCATCTCTACAAAAATTCCGAAATCAACAATTTTTTTTACTTTGCCAATGTATGATTTATTTGGCTCAAACTGCATAGCTTCTTTAATTGGCGTATTTGTAAGTTCCAAGATATGCTCTTTGGCCGCTTCAAGTTTTGCACTATCTTTGCCACTCAGTTTAACTCCACCATTGTCTCTATCTAAATCAATGGAAACTTCATATGTTTCAATTATCTCTCTAATTACACTACCACCTTTACCGATTACATCTACAATTTTAGATGGGTGCACGGAAAATTCTACTATTTTTGGCAGTGCATTAGATGTTATAATTTTAGTAGAAGCCTCGTTCATTAGCGAAAGAATATGTTCTTTTGCTAATTTCGACTCTGCAATTGCTTCTTTTAATATTGTTGGTTTGACACCATCTAATTTTATATCCATCTGCATTGCCGTCACACCATTAATTGTACCAGCAATTTTGAAATCCATATCTCCTTCGAAATCCTCAAGTCCCATTATATCAGTAAGAACTGCATATTTGTCATTCTCACAAACAAGACCCATAGCAACACCAGCAACTAAATTTTCAAGTTCAACACCAGCAGCTGCTAGAGCCATTGAGCCACCACATACAGTTGCCATTGATGATGAGCCATTGCTTTCTAATATTTCTGATACTACTCTGATGGTTTGTGAGTTATCTTTTTTTATAATTGGCTCTAGAGCTCTTTTTGCTAGATTGCCATGACCTAACTCTCTTCTATTTGTTGGTCCTATTGGCTTCGTGTCTCCTACACTAAATCCTGGAAAATTATAATGCACCATAAAATTTTCAGATAGGGAATTCTTTTCCGTGATAAGCTCATAACTTTGTGCATCTTTTGAATTCCCTAAAGTGACAGTTGCTAGTGCTTGTGTTTGACCTCTTGTGAATAGGCATGATCCATGTACTGATGGTAAAATATTTGTTTCTATTGTAATATTTCTCACTTCACTAAGCTTTCTTCCATCTGCTCTTTTTTGCTCATCTAGTATCATTGAACGGAAGATTTTTGTTTTGCATTTTGATATTGCTACGACAAGCTCTTTACTATCTTTTTGCACACCTGAATCTGATAAACTTTTTTGAAGTAAAATCAAAAGCTTATCAAGAGCATCACTTCTTTCGCTTTTTGCCATATGCTCAATAGCATCTTTTATTTGAGCAGTATGATTTGCCAATATATATTCTAAAAGCTCACTATCTTCTTTATTATTAAGTGGTAAGTTGATTAACTCTTTTTTGAAATTTGCAAAAGATTTTTCATATTGGGTACAATTATTTGATATTGTTTCACTGGCAGTTTCTATCAGGCTACCTAATTCATCCTCGCTAATATTTTCTTTTGATAATGAACGCATCTCTATCATCATAATTTCATCTTTTTTCCCAACTACTAAAAGATCAAGGTCGCTGTTTGGTTGATTATCTAGTGCAGGATTAGTGATAATTGTATTTTCTATTTTTCCAATACGAACAGCTGATACACTCTCATCTATTCCTAGTCCTGAAATCATCAGTGCAGCATTAGCTGCAGTAACAGCAGCTACTTGCATATCCACTCTGTTATCGCTACTAACTACCATTACAGTTATTGTGACAGGATAGTTAAAGCCTTTTGGAAATAATGGGCGTAGCGAACGGTCAACTATTCTTCCAGTTAGGGTCTCAAAATCACTAGGTTTTGATTCTCTTTTTATAAAACCACCAGGAAATTTTGCAGCAGCATAACTTTTTTCGATATATTGAACCATTAAAGGTAAAAAATCTTCATCTACTGGTTTTGTATCCACAACTACTGTTGCAATTAGTACTGCGTCACCTTGTGTATACCAAACGCTCCCATTGGCTTGTGCAGCTACACGATTAAATGAAAAGGACTCTTTTTTATTTGCTATTTCCAACTCTATTCTTGCTTGACTCATTCTTAATTCCTTAATCTTTTAATTGTTTTTATTATATCTAAAGTGGTATGTGATGTAGATTTATGGTCTGAATTTAGAGGTGTGAAAATCCTCTGGAAACTGACGATATATCTCTTCGTCACTAAAGGAGTATTTAAACCCATCAACATATTTAATTAGTAATGCATATGCACTATTGAGCTTCTCCATATCCGATGCATTTCCACCTCTGTCTGGATGTGATATTTTTGCCAAATGACGATATTGTCTTTTTATGTCATCTTTTGTGATTAGTGTTGGTAACTTGAGGGTATCAAGAGCATCTAAAATAGGATTATTTGTCATTATCTTATCTCATTGATCCAGTTGATGTAAATGGTTTGAAGTTTATCTGAAAATAGATAGCTGTACTACTTTCAACCGATGCACCTAATGTGCTTAATGCTGGTAATGTATTTTTGGATAGATATATATTTAGACCAAAACAATCAGTCTCATAATCCCCACCAGCCCTCCATGAGGTACTAAAGCTATCATCCAAATTATAGCCAATTCCTCCATACCATTTCATCAGAGATGAAGAGCGATATGAAAACTCAGCACTAATATTATTCGCAACAGGTGTTACTGTGACATCATCTGCAAAATTAACATTGTAACTATGTGATAAAGTCGCACTATATGTTTCGTCATTCCATGATGCACCTGTGTAGGCTGATCTTAATTTTCCAAACTCATGAGAATATAATATTTTATTAGAGAAATCAAATTTTTCATATGAAACTCCAATATCATGCGATAAATCACCCCATTTATAATCTAATTTTGTGTAGTATGGCTGAATAAATCTTTGATAAAATTTTACATTGTTGTCATTGTTGTATAGATAGTGACTCCCAGCTAGCTCTAGCCTCTCTTTTGCCAAATCAATTTGAAATAATTCTTTTGTATCTGCACCCAAATCTTCATAATTTGTTTTACCAGTGTATATAGCACTAGGATATATATACTTTAGATATGGTTGTAAAATATGAGTTGAGCTATCATATTTTTTGGTTAAATCAGAAGAAATTTTAATGGTGTGAAGTGGTGCGATATATGAAAATTCATTATCATTATTGATTGTATTGTCAAAAAATAATTTTTCAATATACAGCTCTTCGGTTAATGCAACTTTGAGGTAATCATTCCAAAGATTTGTATTGTATTCTATTGGAAGCATTAATTTAGCTTGCCTAAAGGTGCTTCCAATTGGTCTATAATAGTTATTTGTTGTCAAATCCAAACTATAATTTATAGGTAATAAATCAATAATGGGTGCATAATATTTATGCAAATTAAGAGATGGCAATAGTTGCAAGGTTTCACTATTTGATATTTTAGTTGTATCTATAAAATATTTTGCATTAATCCCGCCATAGTAATCATTGTTTGATTGAAAATAATTGATTCTGCTTCCTTGAAAATAACCACTAGCAAGATGTCCAATTTTGCTTTTTTGTAGATTTATATAATCGATGTCATTAAGATATATTGTATTTATAAATAAGCCATCTTTTAGTCCAAATGGAAGTGAACTAAATATTTTAGATGAGTCATATAAAAATTCTAACCCATAGTGATCTTGATATTTATTATTGTTAGATACTTGATAGCTCTCAAAGTCATGAAAAATACCTGTACGGAATTCACCATAGGAATTTTCACTATCTGCAAATCTTAGTGTTCCATATAGTCCTGTAGCCCTACTTGTTCTTATTTGTGGATTTAGCTCAATATCAAGCGAGTCTGAAAGTGCAAAAAATAGTGGTTGCTCATACATAAAACCATCATTTTGACCATATCCTAATTTTGGAAGTAAAATACCACTTCTTCTCTCCTTTTTAGTATTAAATGCTATATACGGCAGATACATTACGGGCACATCCCACATGTAAAGCTTCGCACCATATACTTTCATATAATTTTCATTTTTATCATATGATGAATTGTCAAAAACCATTTTCCATAGTGGATTTTTAACTGAACAGCTAGAGACTATTGTGTTGCCTAGGGTATATATTTCTTCATTCTTTACAGCGTCATCTGTGTATAGCCAAATATCATTATCGCTTGTAAGAAATAGTTTATCAAAGGCTACAGCTTTAGTTTTTGTATTAATGACCATATGGTCACTTTGTTCTTTTGTCTGCTCATACCCTATGGAATCTATATTGCCGTCCAAAGTCAAAAGACTACTATTTTTATCAAAAAATGCTCTATCTGAACGCAAAATTGTAGAGCCATAATATACTAAAACATCATCACTGGCCTTAGCTGTTGTTTTGGTGGCATCTATTGACGCGGCAACTATTTCAATGCTTTCTGGTTTATCGCCTTGTTTGACTTCATTGGCATATACTGCACCATGCATCAAAAAAAGAACAGTTGCTAGTGAGATATGTCTAATATTCATTAATTATAGTGCCTGATATGCTATATCGCTTCTGCATTGTTTGCCAGCAAAATGAACCTGTCCACAAAGCATATAGGCTCTTTTTTGTGCCTCTTTAATACTCTCGCCTATGCCTACACATACAAGCACTCTTCCGCCACTAGCATATAGTTTGCCATCATCTCCTTTTGTGACCCCAGCAAATGAAATATGAGCATTTCCTATTAAATCTTCATGTAGTATTTCATCTACGATAATCTCAGTTGGCACAGAATCGCTATATGGGTAATTTTTACTTGCCATCACAACACCCACGGCATATTTATCATAAAATTCTATTTTTGCACTTGCTAAGTCCCCAGTTGCTGCTTTATAAAATAGTTCCAAAGGGCTAGATTTTAGAAGTGGCATAATCTCTTCACATTCAGGGTCGCCAAATCGTACATTGTATTCCAGTATAATTGGTTCACCTTTAACTACCATCACTCCCATGAAAAGCACACCAGTAAATGGATTTCCCTCACTCTGCATTCCTGCTAGTGTTGGTTTTACTACTCTCTCTTCAAGTTTTTTATAAATATCATCATTTACAAGAGGAGTTGGCGCATATGCACCCATGCCTCCAGTATTTGGACCCTCATCATTATTCAGAAGTCTTTTGTGGTCTTGTGCAGCTGGAAGTATTACAAAATCTTTTCCATCGCAGATGGCAAAAACTGATAGTTCATAACCATCTAAAAACTCTTCAATGACAATTGATTTTCCAGCATCGCCAAATGAATTACCACTCAGCATCTCTCCAGCTTCTTTTTTTGCTTCATTGTGAGTAGTTGCTATGATTACACCTTTCCCACCACACAATCCATCGGCTTTTACAACGATAGGGGTTTCTAGTGTATCTATAAATTTATAAGCACTCTCAAGCGAATTTGTTTCTATATATTTAGCAGTTGGTACATTATGACGAGATAAGAAATTTTTCATAAATATCTTCGAGCCTTCGAGCTGTGCAGCTGCTGCTGTTGGACCAAATACTACAAGCCCTCTTGCTTGAAAAATATCCACAATGCCATTTGTTAGTGGTGCTTCTGGACCAACTATTGTAAGTCCAATACTATTTTGCTCTACAAAATCAGCCAAAACATGAAAATCTCCCAGTGGAATATTAGTGCCAAGTGTATCAGTAGCTCCATTACCAGGTGCAAAATATATTTTATCTACGCCACTATCTTGCTTAAGTGCTAGACCCATAGAGTACTCTCTGCCACCATTTCCGATTATCAAAATATTCATTTTATCTCCTAATATATCTCAAGCCTACATACTTATTATGAACGATGTATAAAAATATGCACAATTGAAATCTTGAACCTTCTGAACAACCAAAAGTGTTCAATGTATTCTTGCGACCCAAGTGACCGTTCTGCTTAAGTCGGCCCTAATAAAGCCAACAGCGCAGGAGCGAGAAGCCATTAGGGGGCAATCTCTCGCTAGATTAACTAGCTCAAACGACACCACCCACACACAAGCTTACTACGAATCCCACTAAGAATAATGTTGGACCAGATATACAGTTGTCAAATCACCCAGTATCAACAAGAACATTTCAATTATACACTATTTGGTGTTAGTGATGGTTTATTTGTCTAATTTTTTCCAATTCATTCGCTTTTTCTATGCATGAATTTATTGTTGGCTTATTTGAAATAACAAAGTTTATATTATTGGCAAGAGTTGCTGCTGTTGTTTTGCCTATCGCAACAACCATATAGCTTTTGCACCAGCCAAAGTTTTGCATAAAACAATTCAGAGTAGATGGTGAAGTTGCTATAATTATTGAATTCAAAGGCGGTTTTTGTGACATATCATATTTTATACATTGTGTCTTGTATATTACTTGTTCAAAAATGTTAATATTTGCGTTTAGAAGTATTTCGGTGATATTTGATGATACTATTTCTGGACGCAGATACAATATGGTTTTATCGCTGAAATTGTCTATTATCTCTCGTGCTAAGTCATTCCCGTAAAATTTAGTTGATGTTAGTATTGTAGTTCCACCCATTTTGATTATCTCATCTCTCGTTCCGCTACCTATGGCAATTGATGGAATTTTATGCCACTCTTTATTTATAGAGTCTACTGTGATTACAGCTTGTTTTGAGGTAAAAAGTAATAAATCAATATTTTCAAAATCAATTTTTGTAGTAACAGTTTCGAATTCTATCGTTGGTAAATTCTCTACACCATCATATTTGGTTGGCGAGAGAAGATAAATCATTATTTTTGCTCTAAAATACTATGTGTTCCACTGCCAAACATAGCATCATTAATATCTTCATCGTCATATGGGTCAAAATGCGGGGTAATTACCCATTTTTTTAAATCATCTAAAGCCATAATTTTATCTTCTACCTGTTCTGCAATCCTATGAGCTTCAAGAAGTAGCATATTTGGACGAAGAACCATATGAAACTCCACAAAATTCACACTACCATCAGTTCTAGTTTTGAGCCAATGATGGCTAGTTACCTCTGGGTGTTCATCAAGTATCTTCTCTATTGCATCTACCTGTTCAATAGGAATTGCATGGTCTAGCAGTATTTTTGTCCCATCAATCACTATCTCTATCGCAGAATATATAATATATATACCAATTGAAATACCGAGCAATGCATCAATGGCTTGTATGTCGGTTAGCCAAACTAGACCCAATGCCGCTAAAACAACTGCATTACTCCAAAGATCTGTTTTGTAGTGCAGGGCATCTGACTTGATGACTATATTATCTGTTTTTTTTGCAACCATAAGTAGATATTGTACTAAGAAAAATGTAACTATAGTAGAAAATATCATTACTCCAATAGAGGGCAATAGAAGTTTAGTAGACTCATTTGTAATTAGTTTTTCGACTCCTGTATAGATGATAAAAAGTCCAGAAAGAATGATAAGTGTACCCTCTATTACGGATGCTATACCTTGGATTTTACCCTTTCCATATTGAAAATTGCTAGTAGGATTCTCTTCTGTTTTATGAATAGCAAAAAAGTTAAATAGCGATACGGCTGCATCTAGCAATGAATCAATAGCAGAAGCTAGAAGTGCAACAGAACCACTAAGTATTGCTACGACTAATTTTACACTAACAAGTAAAAAAGCTACAAAACTTGATACGATAGTAGCTTTTTTTTGTGGTGATATTCTCTTTTGCAATTTAAGTCCCTAATGAGTGTTTATATACAATATTTTATCTTATAATTTTTAAAGTATATATTTATAGCCTGTTTTTGGCATCAATAGTCCATGCTTTAATTGCATCTTTTTCATTTTTTGTAAGCTTTGCATTGGTATGTAGTAATATATAGCTATCAAGTGGCATTCGTAGAACAATTGATTTTTTTATGTCGTTATATAATTTTTTCTGTTTAGCCTTTTCGTAATTATTAAACTCTGAGAAATTAAGTACTTTTCTCCCATTATTAATGTGCGAACGAACAAGCCAAGATGATGGTGCAATATCTCCATACCAAGGTATTTTATAGCTATTTGAGTGACAGTCATAGCATGATTTTTGAAGTATAGCTTTAATATTTGCAGGAGCAATTATTTCGCTAGCTGGAGTTGTGTTTTTTGTTATATCAACTTTTATAAATTGAATAGCTATTAATGCCATAATTATAATAATTAGAAATTTTTTCATAATACATCCTTTTATTTAGTAAGACATCTGCATAGCATCTATCTCATTCCAGCTCATTGATTGATTTTTATTTTTGTGTGTCAGTATATGGTCAATATATCTAGCAAACATATCAGTTTCTATATTTACTTTAGTGCCTTTTTTGTATCTTCCCATCAGGGTATCTCTTAGTGTAATTGGTATTATTGTAAGTCTAAAACTATCACTATAGACATCATTTACAGTTAGACTAATGCCATCAATTGTTATGGAGCCTTTAGGAACTATATATTTAATATATTTTGGCTCTACTTTGATAATAAAATCGCTACTGTTCTCTTTTGCATTGATACTCTCAATAGTGCCAACACAATCAACATGTCCTTGCACAATATGTCCTTCAAACCTATCACCCATCATCATCGCTGGTTCAATATGCACTTTGCCACTTAGTTTGCTTTCATCAATTATAGCTCTTGTTTCATCACTAAGCTCAAGCTCGAAGCCATTATAAGTTAGCTTGGTTACGCTTAAGCATACCCCATTTATGGCTATTGAATCCCCAAGAGTAGGTTTATATTTAGAGCTTATAGCTAGTCTGTTATTTTGATAAGATTTGACTGTTGCTATCTCTCTGATTAAGCCTGTAAACATAGATACCTCATTTTTCGATATAATATGAACATTATAGCGAAAAAGTGAGAAATAGATGAATTATGATGTAATCGTAATAGGTGGTGGACATGCAGGTATTGAGGCATCATTAGCAAGTGCTAGAATGGGAGCAAAAACACTCCTTTTGACAATATTAGTAGAACAAATAGGAGCGTCGAGTTGTAATCCAGCTATCGGCGGACTTGCAAAAGGACATTTAGTCAAAGAGCTGGATGCACTTGGTGGCGAAATGGGGCTATGTACAGACGCAACAGGTATTCAGTTTCGCATACTCAATGAATCCAAGGGTCCAGCCGTGAGGGGTAGTAGAGCCCAAATAGATATGGATAGATATCGCATATATATGCGAGATATTATGCTTAAAACTCCAAATTTGGACATCAAACAAGAGATGGTAGAATCTTTAATCGTAGAAGATGGTGAGGCAAAAGGCGTTATTACGCAACTAGCTCAAGAGTATAGAGCTTCAAAGATTATCATCACAGCAGGTACATTTCTCAATGGTGTTATTCATATAGGTGAAACGCAATTAAGTGCAGGCAGACAAGGTGAGTTTGCATCAATCGAACTTAGTAAAAGCTGGAGAGAATTAGGCTTTGACATAGGACGACTGAAAACTGGAACATGTGCTAGAGTTGATGGCACGACTATTGATTTTTCACAAATGGAAGAGCAGGGTGGGGATGAGAATCCAATACCTTTTTCATTTAGAACAGATAGAAAAACATTTAATCCCGTGCAGTTGCCATGTATGGTAGCTTATACAAATAGTTCAACGCATAATGTAATTGAGAGTAATTTTTATAGAGCACCACTTTTTTCTGGTCAAATAGATGGTATCGGACCTCGATATTGCCCTAGTATTGAAGATAAAGTTAATAGATTTAGGGATAGGGATAGACATCAGATATTTATTGAGCCACAAACACTTGAGGCAAATGAGTTTTATCTAAATGGTATGAGTACATCTTTGCCAACAGATGTGCAACTAGATATGATTCACTCAATGGCAGGTATGGAAAATGCCAAGATAGTTAGATACGGATACGCTATTGAGTATGACTTTATTCAGCCAACAGAGCTTCGTCATACGCTAGAGACCAAAAAAATTAAAAATCTTTACTGTGCAGGTCAAGTCAATGGAACGACAGGCTATGAAGAGGCAGCCGCTCAAGGGTTTATGGCTGGAGTTAATGCAGTACTTAATTTGAGGGGCGAAGAGCCGTTTGTTCTCAGAAGAGATGAGGCATATATAGGTGTGCTTATAGATGATTTGGTAACCAAAGGGACAAAAGAGCCTTATCGCATGTTTACAAGTAGAGCTGAATATAGATTACTATTGAGGGAAGATAATGCACATATTAGATTATCACATTATGGGTATAAATTTGGGCTTTTGAGTGATGAGTTTTACACGCAAGTTGCTAACCAAAAAGAGGCGTTAGACGAAGCTGTTGAGTTTATGAAAAGTAATAGTGAAACACCAACTAAAGAATTTTTGCAGATTTTAGACTCTTTGGGTGAAGTTAAGATAAATGATAGAACTTTTTGGATAGATATTATAGGTAGAGGTGAATTTGATAGAGCTAAGCTTGTGAAGTTGTTGCCAGAGTTTGACAAATATAGTGATGAGGTAATTGATCAGATACTTATTGAAGCAAAATATAGCAGATATATTGAAAAACAACATTATCAAATATTAAAAATGGAAGATATGTTAAGGATTAAAATTCCAGCAGATTTCGTTTATCGCACTGTATCTGGGCTTAGTAATGAGATAGTTGAAAAGCTTGAATTGCACACTCCAACCACTTTGCATGGAGCTTCACAAATATCAGGTGTTACACCCTCGGCTCTAGAAATTATACACATATATATAAAAATGGCTCAAAAGAGCAACAAAGGTTAAAAAATGTTTTACTATTATGCTCACACTAGTCACAGAGGAAATCTGGATGCACTTCGTAGGGGTGTTGCGTTTATAAAAGAATTGTCAACCAAAGGAATAGCCGTAACTTTGCTTGTAAATGATTTTAGAGCAGGAATTGTAGCTAAAGAACTTGGCGTAAGCGATGTGCTAAATATGGAAACTATTAGTGATATAGATTTGGTACTAGAATATGGCGATAAACTTTTAATAGACTCAACTGAAGAGTTGCCTTTGCAGTTTGCGAAATATTGTAGTGAATATAAAGTTTATAGAGTGGCTGTGTCGTGTAATGATGTGGCTATTCACAATGAAATAGTGATTTATCCATGGATTAGTGAAGTTAATCAAGCTATTTTTATTGACAAAGAATATGATATCGTTTTACCGAAAGATGAACGAACTCTGTTTTTCTTTGGAGATTCTGACTCTAATAAAATAATATCAAAAAATAGTGATTTTTTCACAAAGAATAATATGGAATTACTATTAGGACACTATTTTTATCTCCAATATGAAAGTGAAATAGAGCCACTTTTTTCTAAAATTCATGAAGCTGAAGAGTATACAGATTTGATTAGAACTTCCGCGAGAGTAGTTACATGTTCACTACAGTGTGCGCTAGAAGCTAAAGCATCTGGAGCTAAAACGATATTTTTGGCTACAGATAAACTTAATATTTGTCAAAAAAAATTATTAAATACATATGGCATAGAAATTATCAATGGATTTAATCAAAATTTTATTATAAATATATCAGATGAAAATATATATATTGCAGAAAAAGTTCATAATCAAACTAATTACAACTTATTTTTATCTTAAGCTTTTAAATTTCATAAGCTTTTAATAGATTATTCTTTATAATATTGAGTTAATTTTATTATAAGGGAAATATCATGAGTACTAGACGCGACTTTATGGGTATGGCATTGGGCGGTTTTACAGCTCTTGGCGGTATCGGTGCTTTGTATGCGATGAAAAGAAGCTGGGATCCACTTCCAAGTGTAAAATCAGCTGGTTTTACGACTATTGATTTAAGTGCAGCAGCTGAAAATGTTTTAAATGTAGAAAAATGGAGAGGTAAGCCAATATTTATATTGAAACTTGCTTCTAATGTGCCATCAAATCCAAGACAGATTGTTGTTGGCGGTTCTAAATATTTGGTTGTCATTGGTCTTTGTACACACCTTGGCTGTATCCCATCATTTGATGCGAATGCCGAAAAGAACAGCAAGTTCAAATGTGCTTGTCATGGTGGAGAGTATGATATCAATGCAGTTGAGACATTTGGTCCACCTCCAAGACCTCTTGATATTCCACCATTTAAATTGAATGGCACGAGTTTGGTTCTTGGTGAAGAGGGATCAGAGTATAAAAAAATGTTAGCCGATGGCTTAACGCTAAAAGTATAGGGAGAGATGAATGGCACATTTTGATGAAAAAGCAAAACCATTTTCGCATCAATGGTTAAACGAAAGATTAGCAATTGATACAGTTAAAAAAGTAATGTCAAGTGAATATTGGATTCCAAAAGATATAAATTTCCTATGGGCTATGGGTATGATACTTGCAGCTACTTTTGGTATTTTGATTATTAGTGGAATATTCTTATTGATGTATTATCAACCAGATACTGCAAAAGCATTTGATAGTGTTAATTACACTATTATGACAGAAGTAGGTTATGGTTGGTTATGGAGACATATTCATGGTGTTGGCGCATCATTGGTATTCCTAATCATATATATTCATATGTTTACTGGAATTTATTATGGTTCATATAAAAGAGGCAGAGAGATGATTTGGCTTAGTGGTATGCTTTTATTTGTACTATTCTCTGCTGAAGCATTTAGTGGATATATGTTACCATGGGGACAAATGAGTTACTGGGCTGGTATGGTTATCACTAATCTATTTGGTGGATTTACGCCTGATTTAGCTGGTGGTGCTTTGAACTTCCCAGGATTTGTAGAGTGGATTAGAGGGGATTATGTTCCTGCTCAAGCATTCTTGTCTAGATTTTTTATGCTCCATGTATTTTTATTGCCATTAGCTATTATTGGTGTAATTGTACTTCACTTTGCAACGCTTAGAATTCCTCATGTAAATAACCAAGAGGGAGCTGAGATTGATTTTGAAGAGTCAGCAAAACTTTACAAAGAAGGCAAGAAAAAAGAGTCTAAAGTAATTCCATTTAGCCCAGTATTTTTGAGTAAAGATGTATTTGTGATGGGTGTTTATTTTATATTGTTCTTCTATTTGGTATTTTTCCATTTTGATTTTGCAATGGACCCAGTTAACTTTGACCCAGCAGATGGACTTAAAACACCAGCACATATATACCCAGAGTGGTATTTCTTGTGGTCATATGAGGTGCTTAGACCATTCTCTTATAATATCGGCTTGGTTGCATTTGCATTTGCTCAAGTAGCATTTTTCTTATTACCATTCTTGGATAAATCTCCTGTTGTAGCACCTGCAAATAGAAGAGGGCTATTTAATATATGGTTCTGGGTATTGCTTGTGGATATGATTGTTCTTAGTGTAATGGGTAAACTTCCTCCAGAGGGAGCATGGAATGTCATTGGACTTGTGGCAGCATTAACATTTATTGGATTGTTTATAACACTTCCATTTATAACAAAAAATGAAAAAAAAGCGTAAGGGAGCAGGATAATGAAAGAATTTAAAATATTAGCCGTTGTTGTTTTCTTTTCGTTGGTTACATATTGGGGTGTTGAGCCATTTGCTCACTCTCAAATGCACAAACATGTAGAAGGTAATGAGTTTAAATATGATGGTAAAGCTGATATAGCTGAAGCAAAAGTAAAAGTTGAAGAAGCGAAAAAAGCAAAAAAAGGTGTAGCAGAAGCAGACGCAAAACTATTAGCCAAACAAGCTTTTTGGGGTGAGGTTAAACAAATATCATCTCTTAAAGGTGACGCTGTAGCTGGAGAAGCTGCTTTCGGTGCATGCATGGGTTGTCACAATGGAGCTGGCGTGAATATGGGTGGTGTTATTCCTCCAAATCTTGACCATGCAGGTAGTTTGTATGACAAGAATTATTTAATAGCATTAATCAAAAACCCTGCGATGGCATCTAATACTGACCATAAGTTCAGCGACCCAATGATGCACCCAATGGGCTCAGTATCTACTATGGTTACTACGCCTCAAGATATTGCCAATGTAGTTGCGTATATGACAACTAAAAAAGTTGGTAAATTGACACCTAAAATAGCCTATATGGAAGCTTGTAGTAGATGTCACTCAAATAGATATGGTAAGTTAACTCCTCTAGGAGAGACGCCAGTGTCTTTCAAAACAGAAAGAGATGCATTGGCTCACAACATTAAAGTACTTGATGAGCAAGATTTAATCAAAAAATATATGGCTACAACGCCTCCTGATCTCTCAATAATGACTAGAGCTAGAAGCGAGCATTTTATGGAAACCTTTATAGAAAATCCACAATCTCAGCTTCCAGGTACTTCAATGCCTAGAACAGGTTTGAGCGAAAAAGGTTTTGAGAAGGTATACGAATATCTAAATGAAACTGGAGATCCAAGTAAATCAGCTAGAGCCCCTCTTGGAATAGCAGTTCTTATATTCTTTGGTATATTCACAGTATTAGCATATCTGTGGAAAAAACACCAATGGCACGATCTGCACTAAATTTTTATAGTATGAGGTAACGCCTCATACTACTTCTGACTTATAATTCCAAAACCTTATCTTATTTTTATATACATTTAGCTACTCTTAGATAAATATAAAATCAGGGAAATAATGTGCTAATAGACGGACATGGAAGAGAAGTAAACTATCTTCGAATATCATTAACGGAGAGATGTAACTTTAGATGTCAATATTGTATGCCTGAAAAACCATTTTCGTGGGTTCCAAAAGAAAATTTACTTAGTTTTGATGAGCTATTTATGTTTGTAAAAGTTGCTATAGATGGTGGTGTTACAAAGATTCGTCTCACAGGTGGTGAGCCACTTATTAGGGAAAATTTAAATGATTTTATAGCTATGATACACAATTATAAACCAGATATTGATTTAGCCATGACAACCAATGGTTCTCTTTTGGCAAGTGTTGCACAGGATTTGAAATATGCAGGATTAAAGAGACTAAATATATCTCTTGATAGCCTTAAGGCAGATGTTGCAGCTAAGATTGCTGGTAAAGATGTGCTAAAGAGTGTTCTTGAAGGAATAGATAAAGCTTTAGCTGTTGGTTTTGATGTGAAATTAAATATGGTGCCACTAAAGGGTATTAATGATGACGAGATAGTAGATATAATAGATTATGCAAACAATAGGAACATGAAGGTTAGATTTATAGAATATATGGAAAATAATCATGCATCAAGCCACATAGTTGGTATGCACGGTAAAGAAATATTGACTAAAGTAAAAGAAAGATATGAAATTCGTGCATTGGGCAGAGAAGGAGCTAGTCCATCTTTTAACTATATGATTGATGAAATTGGATATGAGTTTGGACTTATAGACCCCCACAAACACGATTTCTGCGAAAACTGCAATCGTATTAGACTAACGGCTGAAGGGAACTTGATACCATGTTTGTATTTTGATGAGGCTATGAGTATTGCACAGGCTGTTAGAGTAAAGGATATTGTAGGTGCAACTGAGATTTTAGCCAAAGTTCTAAAAGACAAGCCAAAAGAGAATAGATGGAGTGAAGATGAGCTTGAAAGTAAAGAGATATCAAGACGAGCATTTTACGAGACAGGTGGATAATGTTCTATTTAGTTGAAGAGTTTTTTTCCTTACAAGGAGAGGGGAAGTACGCAGGTGTACCATCATATTTTATTCGCACAGGTGGATGCAATATGAGGTGCGAAGGATTTGGTGCTTGTTATGAGATAAATGGAATAACTAAGCGAGGTTGTGATACTTATTTTGCAGTGGATAAGAGTTTTAATGATAGTTGGGTAGCAATTGATAATAGCCAAGAATATATAAAAAATTTAAAATCAAAATTTGATGAGATTGGATATTTGCCTCATGTTGTAATTACAGGAGGCGAACCATTATTATATGCTCATAATGATATTTTTTATAATGTAGTGGAATGGTTAATAAGCATTGGATGCTTTGTAACTTTTGAGACAAATGGTACTGTTGATATTGATTTTGAAAATTATCCAGCATATCAAAAGGCTATTTTTGCATTATCTATAAAACTATCCAATAGTGGTGAAAGCAGACAAAAGAGATTAAATAGTCTTGCTATTGATAATATTATTACTAATTCTATGGACTCTTTTTTCAAATTTGCACTTAGTGAAGAAATCGTAAAAAGTAGTGCTTTGATAGAAATAGAAGAAATTACTCAAAAATTTCAAAAACAAAAAATATATTGTATGCCAGTGGGTGATAATAAAGATACTCTAGCAATAAACGATAAGGCAGTTTTTGCTTTTTGTGCAAAAAATAATTTTATTTACAGTGATAGGCTACATATTAGGATTTTTGATATGACACAAGGCGTATAGGAGAAAATATGATAATTCGTAAACTTTTTACATTTGAAAATGCACATATTGTGCGAGGCTGTACAACACAAAGATGTAGCCATAACATACATGGACATTCTTATACAATAGAGATACTTCTTGAGTCAAATTATCTAGATAATGGTCAGATGGTGTATGATTTTGGTCTTGTAAAGCATACAATGAAAAGTATTATTGACTCATTTGATCATTCTATTACATTGTGGAGTGGTGATGAAAAAGATTATATAAAAGATATGCAGCGTCATAGTGATAGGTGGGTATTGTTGCCAGTATCTCCATCAGCAGAGCAATTTAGCAGAGTTTTTTATTTGATAATAGAAAAGATATTGCAAGCAACCTCTATGAGTAATGGCGAGCAATGTGTTGCGCTAAATAGTGTAATAGTGCATGAGACAAAAAGTGGTTATGCACAATCCTTCGGAGATGATGCACATAGTATACTTATGGGAAAGATTGACTTGGAAGAAATGGAGTTTTCAAAACAAGTTATTAGCGAGTGGAGCGACAAAGATTTATGGAATAAAATTTTATTTGGAAAATTAATTGTAAACCCATCAAAAATTTAGTATAATTTAATTCTAAAATAAAAAATTAAGGATTTACATGAAAAAATTAGCTCTTGTTTTTGCTATTGCTGCGTTATTCTTTGTTGGTTGTGATAGTAAGCCATCTGAAGTTGCAGGTAATGTAACTGCTGCTGTTGAGAGCAATGTTACTGCTATTGAAGGTAACGCTACTGAAGCTGCTGCTGCTGTTGAAGGTAACGCTACTAAAGCTGTTACTGCTGTTGAAGGTAATGCTACTGAAGCTGTTACTGCTGTTGAAGGAAATGTCTCTCACTAAATCTTTACTTAGCTGACCAATTTTGGTTAGCTAGCCTAGTTGCACAGTCTATTAATTCTAATATTTTCATTAATTTAATACATTATTTGCTATTAAAAACATAGATTATTTATGCGTATATGTGTATATGTATGGTTTTTTCACCAAAAAGAATATTTTTTTTAATTTTATGCTAAAAATAATATTTTTTATAGTATAATTCTAACCGTAAAACATAAATTAAAGGATTCACATGAAAAAATTGGTACTTATCGCAGCTGCTGCACTTCTATTTGTTGGTTGTAACAAACCTGCTGACACTAACGCTACAGAAGCTAACGCAACTGAAGCTAATGTAACTATGGAAGCTAACGTAACTGCTCCAGAAGCTAACACAACTATGGAAGCTAACGTAACTGCTCCAGAAGCTAACACAACTATGGAAGCTAACACAACTATGGAAGCTAACGCTACTCACTAAGCATTTGCTTAGTTATTGTGCACTTTGTGTACAATAA
>DZCE01000006.1:36442-46125 GCA_022736375.1 Arcobacter nitrofigilis
GCTAACGCTACTCACTAAGCATTTGCTTAGTTATTGTGCACTTTGTGTACAATAATATATAGAACTAAAACTCATTCTTCATCCAAAAATTACACATCATTTATTTTTATTTTATTTAAATATTATTTCTTGTATAATAGTATGTTAAAAAAATATTAAAGGATTTATTTATGAAAAAGTTTACAATTCTATCGTTGGCGACAGTAGCACTAATGTTCACAGCATGTGGAGATAAAGAAAAAACTACAGAAGCTACAGTTGAAGCACCAGTAGCAGTAGAAGCAACAGCTCCTGTAGTAGCAGAAGTAACAGCTCCAGCTGCAGGTAGTGATGATGCAGGCAAGACAGCGTTTGCAGCTTGTGCTGCATGCCATGGTGCGGATGGTAAATTAGCAGCTCTAGGTAAATCAGCGATTATAGCTGGTCAATCATCTGCAGATTTGCTTACTAAAATGAAAGGTTACAAAGCTGGAACAATTGACTTGACTGGTAATGGTATGCTTATGAAAGGTCAAATGGCTAATCTTGATGATGCGAAAATGGAAGCATTAGCTACATATATCTCAAAACTATAAGCTATTTTAATTTCTCTCTCCTTGAGAGAGTTAATTATTAAATATATTATCTTCTTCTTTTTCGCACATTTTCTCATCTAATTTAATTATTCTCACTATTTTGTTTTGTTCTAGTTTTGAGATTTGATCTGTAGTTATAAGCAGACTATTTGTATCTTTAAGGATTGATACCATATTTGGAGATTGTTTTTTAAGTGGATAAAAGAGATTGCCTTCACTGTTTCCTAGCGTCACTGTATACTTTCCTGCTTTGATATTCAGCTCATCACCTAGCCTAACTTCTACTATTTGATGATAAAAAGCACTACTACCTTTTAATTTTGATATAAGCGTGGTAACAAAAATTTCAAAATTAACCATGGCGGCAAGCGGATTTCCTGGTAAGATAACTACAAAAGTATTGTTAATTTTTCCAATTGCAGTCGGCTTTCCAGGCTTTATCTCTATCTTGTCAAATATCATTTTCATTCCAGCATTTAAAAATGCCTCTTTGGTTAAATCTTTATCCCCATTACTTGCACCACCACTTGTGATTATAATATCACTTGTCTGCAAGGCTTGTAATATTTGTGATTTAAATTCTTGTATATTGTCACCGAAGTGATTTAGTATGCTGGTATCACATCCTAGTTCAATAGTTCTTGCAAAAAACATGGGACTATTTGAATTGTATAGCTCATATTCTCCGATGTCATTTTCAGTGAAATCCCTTAATTCATCACCACTACTGATAATTGTTACTTTTGGTTTTTCTATTACTTCTATCTCTGATATGCCCTGAGATGCTAATAGTCCTATCGTGTAGCTATTAATTGTCTCACCAGCATATATACACTTTTCACCACTTCTTAGCTCTTCTCCAGCCATTCTGATATTTGCATTGTTTTTAATTTCTAGTGGAAATGTAACCATATTTCTCTGCAAAGTTACATTTTCAAATGGCACAACTGCTTCACAGCCAATTGGCACAGGAGCCCCTGTCATGATTTTAATAGTTTTATTGTCTTTGAGTGTTGGAATTTGTTTACTTCCAGCATATAAGATATTCTCTTCACATTCTAAAGTTTTGCCTGTTGCGGATAGTTTTACAGCGTAGCCATCCATTGCAGAGTTGTTAAACCTTGGCAATGATTTTGTGGCATAAATATCTTCGGCTACTATTCTATAATTTGAATCCAATGTATTTACTATTTCCATTCTAGTGATAGGTTCTGTGGTTTTGTATATTAAGTTTAATGCATCATTTATTGAAATAGCCATTGTATTACCTTTGGATTATTTAGAGGGTTCTATAATTTGAATTATAACTTATTTGAGTATAATCCCATTGAAATTAGCTTAAAGGAACCAATGATGATAGGAGAAATGTTAATAACACATAATTTGCTCGTGAAGATATTTTTAGGATTTTTAGTAATCGGCATATTCTTGCCATATATATATACTAAAGATATGAGAGTTTTTAAAAAAATGAGCTTTATATATACAATGGTATTTCAAGCACTAACAACCATGATACTATTTTCAGGAATGATTCCACTATTTGCAGTTGGTGGTGTGAATTTCTCTATATTTATTGTTATGATGATAGTTATTTGGGCAATCATGATGTATTTAGAAATTAAAAAACACAAAAATATTAAAGTTGCACCTATGCAGGATGATAGAAAATTTGCATTTCTAAAGAGTAAATTTGTAAAAATATCTATTATACAAGTGCTTTTGGTAACATTTATGGTTATTATTATGATACTAAAATCAAAAGGTATTATAGGTTAATTATGCAATATCTATATCATGAAAATTCTGGACAGAGCGAATTGGTACTTAATGGCGATGAGCATCATTATGTTTTTAAAGTGAGACGCCATAGACAAAATGAGATAATAGCTCTTAGGAATTTAAAAGACGATACTTTGTATTTATATAAAATCGTCTCGATTGACAAAAAAGAAGCTTTTTTGGAGCTTGTGGAAGAAAAAAATTTACAAATAACTGCAAAAAAAGAGCTTCATATTGGCTGGTGTATGATTGAACCAAAAAATATAGAAAAAGTCTTACCATCATTAAATGAGATGGGCGTATCTAAGATTACATTTATATTATGCACGAGGTCTCAGCAAAACAATAAAATAGATTTAGAGAGGCTTCACAGGATTGTTTTAAATTCATCACAGCAGTGTGGAAGAAGCCGCATGATGGAGTTTGACACAATTGGCAGTATAAAAGAGTTTTTGAGCCAAAATCCAAATAGCTATATGCTAAATTTCTCACAAAATCATATTTCAGAACTTAACGATATAGAAACTATCGTTATCGGATGCGAAGGTGGCTTTACGGACAAGGAAATCGTGCTTTTTGATAAAACCAAAATAGTAGGATTTGATACCCCGCTCATTCTTAAAAGCGAAAGTGCTGTTTGTGCAGTGGCAAGTAAAATATTGATTTGATCATAGTAAACAAATCAATTAAACACTCAAAAAACAATCCGGATCTAAAGAGGTAGCCAGCATAACTGAATTTATATCCAAATGCTCACTCCATGTATTACTTTTTTGATTTTCAGGATTTAGCCAAAAATTTTCTATGATGTCGCATAAGGAGAGATACATTTTAAGGTCATCAAGCTTTGAATTTAAAGCTATATAGTTTTTAAAATATTCATTATTGTTCTTGATAAGTTCTTGTATTTTTTTCACACCATGCAAGCCAATGCTCAAACCAAGTTCACGAAATGCAAGTCTATAGTTCGCAGGATACCTCAGTGTGTCTGTTTGCATGAACCCATCTATGCCTTTCAATGATGAAGCAAGCAAACTCAAGAGCATATCTGATAAATTTGCCATTTTGGTTTCTACGATAAGTTGGGATAGCGAACAAGCACTGCTGAGCAATCCGCCGATGCCAAGTGGATCACTGCTATCCATGTTCATTGCTTGAGACATTTGAAATAGGCTTGATATTTGTCCATTCAAATTCAAATTTATATTATTTTTTGAAGCTGTTTTTGCAAGTTCTAGATATGTGACAAATCCGTCTAGTGCATCATGTTGACCCATTGAAGCTACCAAAGGATATGTCAAATCAATACTCATCTTCCAATACATTCTTTTTGTACCATCAAATGCCGTGTGTGTAAATTTTTCATAAGCCATTTTTGCAAGCTCAATAGCCCAGATATTGTATTTTGGATCACCTGTTATTTTAGTGGCAAGATTTAGTGCGTGCATCCATTTTGTCAGATAATGAAAATACTGCCCATCTTGTTCCCACTCTGCTCTCTCATCAAATACCTCATCAGTTTTTCTCTCGTTATTTTTTTTACCAATCCTAAGACCTCCAATTGTCGGATGAACTCCACCTTCTTTCTCATCCAGCCCACTTATCCAGCCTTTTCTTGTATCGTCTTTACGATGTTTTCCTAAAATATGATGCACTTGATTAACAAGCAATAAAGCATTTTCTTTATATTTGGCTTCGCCTGTTTTCATAAAAAGTCCAAAAAAGTTACATACGGCAAATGCATCTGTCCATAAATATCTAACAGGTACGCAATATGTTCGATCGCTAAAGTCTGTCATTATGGTTTCTATGAGATTTAATTTATTCATGATAACTCCTTGTAAGTTAGATTTATCTTAATTAATTTTTGTTCATTGTTTATACTAAGATAAAATTATAATATAAAAAAAGGTCAAAAAAGTCAAAATGTTAAAAGATTGTAAAGATGTGGATTAAAAACCGGTATCAGTTCTACAAAAATACAAAATAGACAATAACATGGTTATGTATCTAATTAAAAAAACAAAACAATAAAAGTATATAATTTTAAATAATTTTTGATATAATTTTATCCTTAAAGCTGTCTCTGAAATTTTAGAGTAGGTTGCAGCGACCCCTAAAAGTATTTAGTGGAAGGGTACAAATGTGCTAAATAGGTTAGTTACCTATCATAATAATAAAATAAAAGGTTCTAAAATGAGAAAAGAAATACACCCAGATTATAAACTTTGTACTGTTACATGTGCATGTGGAAATAGCTTTGAAATTAAAACGGATAAAGAGACAATGAGTATTGATATATGTAATGCTTGTCATCCATTCTTTACTGGTTCAGAGAAGATAGTAGATACAGCAGGTCGTATCGATAAATTCAAGAAAAAATATAACTTAGCTTAAGCTTTACCAAACAAAGCCCAAAAGTAAATCAATAGCGAGAGAAATTGGGATTTGATAATCCCAAGGAGACTCACAGAATGTTAACCTTCGTACCAACTCCTATAGGAAATCCACAAGATATTACAATTAGATCAATTCGTGCTTTTGAAGAGTGTGAACTATTTTTATGTGAAGATACTAGAAATACAAAACACCTTATGGCGTTGCTTCATGAAAGATTTGATATGAAAATGCCACAAGCAACATATCTTTCATTTAATGAGCACAATGGAGCAGAGCGACTTCTAGAAGTAAGCGCGGATATTGCATCTAAAAATGTACTTTATGTAAGTGATGCTGGGATGCCTATCATATCAGATCCTGGGCAAATATTAGTAGAGTATTGTCAACAAAATGAGATAAAATATGATGTTTTACCAGGGGCAAATGCAGCCTTAACTGCATTTGTGGCAAGTGGTTTTAACTCTTCAGAATTCTTATTCTTTGGATTTCTAGCCCATAAAGGCAAAGAGCGAAGCGAGGGGTTAAGTAAAGTGCTTGGTTCTATTTATCCAGTTATCTTATATGAATCTCCACATAGATTAGACAAGTTGCTTGGTGAGCTTTGTGAATTTGCTCCAAATCGTGAAATATTTTTAGCAAAAGAGCTAACAAAAAAATATCAAAGATATTACAAAGGTACTCCAGAGGAAATCACTAATCAACTAAGCGAAAATACAATTAGAGGAGAATGGGTAGTGATAATAGGTGCCAATGGTGACGATATGTCTTCATTATCATTGATTGATATTTTAAATCTAGAATTGCCTCCAAAGCCAAAAGCAAAACTAATATCAAAGATAACTGGAAAGTCAATAAAAGAGTGCTATGATGAACTACTTAGGGATAATAATGTTTAATATGCATAATAGATGGTTATGTTTTATACAGCAAAAAAAAGGTACAATTAAATTATGATAATATACGGAAAACAGGTTTGCTTACATATCCTAGAAAAACACAAAGATCGAGTAAAAGTTGTGTATGTCGCAAAAAAAGGCATATTGCCACAAAACTTATTCCATGATTATCATGATAAGATTAAATTTCTAGAAGAAAAATGGGCACAGTCTATGAGTAAGGGTGGAAATCATCAGGGAATTTTAATAGAAACTGATGAGTTTGTGGAAACTACTATTGCTCAAGTTAAGAGTTCAGACAAGGTTTTATTCCTTGATGGCGTTACTGATGTTGGTAATATCGGAGCAATTGTGCGTAGTAGCTATGCCCTTGGCGTAGATGCAATAGTAGCCACAAATGTAAAACAGTTGAATTATGCAGCAATTACAAGAAGTAGTAGTGGTGCACTATTTGACATGCCTATGCTTGTTGTGCCTAATGGTCTTGATTTACTCAATGAACTTAAACAGCTTGATTTTAAATTGTACGGTGCTGACGCTAAAGGTGTTCCCCTAAGTGAAGTTAATTTTGCCGGGAAGCAAGTTTTGGTCATGGGAAGTGAAGACAAGGGTATCTCAAAGAGAATCTTGCAAAAGATGGACGAAGTTATTTCAATAGAGATGAAAAATGATTTTAATTCACTAAATGTTAGCGTAGCAACCGCAATATTACTATATAGGATGAGATGATGAAAATTGAAGACATATTAGAGCAAACTAGTTTATTAGCAATAAATGAAAGAACTAGAATTTCTGTTGCAAATATTGAGAAGCTTGTGCAAAAAGATTTTAGTGGTTTAAAGAAAGTCCAACTTTTAGGTTTTATTTCTATTCTGGAGCGTGAGTATGGTGAGACTTTTGACGATTTGCGTCAAGCTAGTGATGAATATTTTGGTTCGTTCGCCGAAATAACTAAAGCTCCTATACATTTAGATAGAGAAATCTCATCATCAAATATTCAAAAATGGCTAATTTTACTCTTAGGTTTGATTTTAATTGCTGCAATTTGGTTTTTCTATTCTTCGTTGAATAAAAACACAACCCAAATAATAGCAGTTCCTATTGTTGAAGAGACAGATATAATTTCAGAACCAGTTGCTGTTGAAAGTAATATTAGTGATATAAATAAAACAAGTGATAGCAATATTACATCTGTTAATGTTGTTGATTCAAATTTAACAAGTACCACTCTTGCTGGTAGCATTAAAATAGTTCCATTAAAAAGACTATGGTTTGCAACAGTAGATTTGGCGAATAAAAAAGTTACTGATCACAGTATGACTAATTCATTTGAGGCAAATATTACAGGGGATATGCTAATTGCGACTAGTGTCGCACCATTTAGTATGATTACGGTAGCCGGTGAGAAAAAATATAATGATTTTAAATCACACTATTTTAAAGTGACTACTGGTGGCACAGAAGAGATAACAAAAGAAGTGTTTGTCTCTAATGGTGGACCAAAAAACTTGACTAGATAATTTTACAAAAGAGAGAAGAGAAATGTTTGATGAAATACAATTTGACAAGATAAACCGCTTACCTAAATATGTTTTTGCTGCTGTTGGTGATTTGAAAATGGCTGCTAGGAGAGCTGGAGAGGATATTATAGACTTTTCTATGGGTAATCCTGATGGTCCAGCATTAGAACCAGTTATAGAGAAACTAATAGAAACAGCTAGAAACCCACACACTCATGGATATAGTGCGAGCAAAGGGATTATAAAACTTAGAACAGCAATGGCAAATTGGTATATGAGAAAATATGATGTAGTTCTTGACCCAGAAACAGAAGTGGTTGCTACAATGGGAAGTAAAGAGGGCTATGTGCATTTGGTGCAAGCTATTACAAATCCAGGTGATGTAGCAATAGTTCCAGACCCTACATACCCAATTCATGCTTATGCATTTGTGTTTGCTGGCGGTAGTGTAGAGAAGATGAAACTTAATTTCAACGAAGAGAATTTTGAAGTTTATGAAGATAAATTTTTTGAAGATTTACAGCATGCACTTGATACTTCAAATCCTAGAGCAAAATATTTAGTTGTTAATTTCCCTCATAATCCAACAACAGCTACTGTTACGCCAGAGTTTTATGAGAAGCTAGTTGCTATGGCAAAGAAAGAGAGATTTTATATAATATCTGATATTGCGTACGCTGATATTACATTTGATGGATACAAAACACCTTCTATTCTTGAGGTAGAAGGGGCAAAAGATGTAGCAGTTGAGTGCTACACTATGTCAAAAAGTTACAATATGGCAGGTTGGCGTGTAGGCTTTATTGTGGGTAACCCTAAACTTGTCGGTGCGTTACAAAAGTTTAAAAGCTGGATAGATTATGGTATGTTTACCCCTATTCAGGTAGCCGCAACTGTAGCGTTAGATAAACATGGTGATTTGGTAGATAGTCTAGTAATTCCAAAGTATTTAGTCAGAAGAGATTTGATGCTTGATGTATTTGAAAAAGCTGGTTGGAAAATGAGCAAGCCAAATGCTAGTATGTTTATTTGGGCAAAAATACCTGAGCAGTTCAGACATTTAGGCAGTTTGGAGTTTACAAAACTACTACTTACAAAAGCCAATATCGCTGTAAGTCCAGGGATTGGATTTGGTGAGTATGGCGATGAGTATGTGAGAATTGCACTTATAGAAAACGAGAATCGTATCCGTCAAGCAGCTAGAAATCTAAAAAAATTCTTCACTGATTATTCAGCAGAGGCTAAAGCTTGATGGTAAAAGTTGGGATTTTGGGTGTAGGCACGGTTGGTGGAAGTGTAGCTAGAATTTTAGAAAAAAATAGCGATATTATAGAAGCTAGAAGTGGTAAAAAGATAGTAGTAGCAAGAGGCATATCAAAAGAAGCTAGAGATGACTTTCCGTTTCCAGTCACTTCTGACCCAATGGATGTGATAAATGATCCAGAAATAGATATAGTAGTTGAGGTTATGGGTGGGATTGATTTCCCATTTGAGATGGTTAAACTTGCATTACAAAAAGGCAAATCTGTTGTAACTGCCAATAAAGCAATGCTTGCATATCACAGGTATGAGCTTGAGCAGATTGCAGGGCAAACGCCTCTAATGTATGAGGCTAGCACTGCTGGTGGTATTCCTATAATAGGGGCTTTGCGAAATGGTCTTAGTGCGAATCATATAGACTCTATAATGGGTATTATGAATGGTACTTGTAATTTTATGCTTACAAAGATGATAAATGACAGTGCAGATTATAGTGAAGTATTAGCTGAGGCTCAAAAACTTGGCTATGCAGAAGCTGACCCTACATTTGATGTCGGTGGATTTGATGCGTCGCATAAGTTATTGATTTTAGCTAGTATTGCATATGGCATTGACGCAAAACCAGAAGATATACTTATAGAGGGCATTGATAATATTACCTCTACTGATGTGGCATTTGCAAAAGATTTCGAATATGCCATTAAACTGTTAGGAATTGCCAAAAAAGTTGGAAACGGGATAGAGCTACGAGTCCATCCCACAATGATACCTCTAAGTAGTATGCTTGCAAAAGTAGATGGCGTGATGAATGCTGTGATGGTCAAAGGTGACTGCGTAGGTGAGACACTATATTATGGTGCTGGAGCTGGTGGAGATGCTACTGCTAGTGCCATTATTGCAGATATCATAGACATAGTCAGAGGCAATACAAATCCAATGCTTGGATACAAAAAACCACTTGAGAGTGGATTAGTGCTACTCTCTCGTGATGAGATCATATCACACTATTATCTCAGAGTATCAGTAGAGGATAAAAAAGGTGTTTTAGCAGAGGTGACCAATCTGCTTAGTGGACTTGATATCTCCATAGAAGCTATGATGCAAAAACCTGATGATGATAAAGATTCTTGTGTGGAGCTACTTTTCGTAACTCATGAATGCAAAGAGAAAATCATACAAGAAGCCATAGCTAGGCTAGAAAAACTTAGTGTTGTTCATGGAAAAGTCGGTATGATAAGGATAGAGCAGTA
>DZCE01000125.1 GCA_022736375.1 Arcobacter nitrofigilis
CAGAAAGCAGGTGAAGAGCCTGAAGTTTGTGAGGCGTGCGGGTCTTGACATGATTAACTTATCACGCATACCTGCAACTGAACACAAACTAGTGTTCGGTGAGCAAACTATCGGTAGACTTGATTTACCGTATGACAATAAGTTCAAACAACTTGCTGAAATGGATGAAGCTAATGTCTGGTTTCTAAACGCTGTGTCTTGTACTAACGATCGTTGGGCAGAATTTCCTCCAGGTGCACTTACCAAATTACAGTTAACATTATGTTACCAGACGGTTCTTGACTCATTAGTTCCAGATGTATTCAAGTACTTATCAGAAATAGTTACTGACCCTTGGTTACAGTATTTGTATAGTCGTATATCCACTATGGAACATACGCATGCACTTAGTTACTCATCTGGTGTAACACAGGCATTTGGTGCTAAGGCTACTGAATTCCTTGATGTAATTTACACTGACCCTCATATCAAGCACCGTATCGATGATGAATTAGTGATTGCTACTGAATTTATTCAAGCAATTTATGCTGGTTGGTCTAATACACAAGCTAATCGACGTATTTTACTTCAAGTACTTGTATCAGTATTTGCGCTTGAGGGTGTTAAATTTCCATTCTCATTTTTTACTAGTTGGACTTTAAATAAGGGACATAACAACTGCAGCCAAGGCTTTTCTCAATTGCTTTTGCTTATAGCAGTGGATGAGATGGTCTGCCATGTAGCTACTGGATCTAACTTTATTAACAAGTTATCTAAAGACCCAAACTTTGCAGACGAATTTAAGTCGGGTTGGTTTGCTGAAATGGCAACAGAGTATTTTACAATTGTAGCAACTAAAGAGATTGTGTGGGCTAATTACTTACTTGAAACAGGTGATGAACCTGGATTCACTACAGCAATTTGTGAACATTTTATTCAGTATTGGGTTGATAGAAGGTTGAAAGAAATTAATCTTAAACCACTTTTTAACGTAGTTAAGAACGACATCGAACAATGGTTCGATGAGTATAGAGATGTGAAGAACAAACAATCTGCACTACAAGAAGTCAGCAATATTAACTATCAACTTGGTCGTTGTATAAATGATTTAAATTTATTTGATAAGGAAAACACATGACACACTTAACTGAACAAGATAAAATACCTTTAGTTATACAAATTTTAGGATTTGCTAGAGCAGGTAAAGATTTTACAGCTGCTCAGCTCAAAGCCTATTATGAGTCAATTGGTAAATCTGTTAAAATTATCAGTTATGCAGCATCTATGAAACAAATGACAGCAACTTTATTTGATATTACTTTAAAACGGCTAGATGAGTATAAAAATAATACGGATAGGTATAGAGTAGGAACACTAGACTATTATCAAGACGCTTTCCCAGTAGGAGAGTTGATTAACTTTCGTACCATTTTGCAGCGTATGGGTAATGAAGTTATCAAACCAATCTTTGGTGATAATGTTTGGGCACATATAGCACAACAAACTATCAATAAAACAACTGCAGATATTATTATCATACCTGATTGTAGATTTCAAGTTGAGTTGCAAACTATTGGTGGTATTACTGTTCGTGTAATTAATACAGCATTACCTATACCATCGCAACATGCGTCTGAGTTGGAGTTAGCTGATACTATTTGTATGTACACACTTGATAATACAAACTATCAAGCAACTGAACAAAATATTGCACAATTAGCTAAAAGGATACTAAATGAAAGTTGAACTAATTAATCAACCCACTCTTGAATTTGTAGATTCAGCTGTGGGGCAATGTTGGGGTAAAGGCAAGTATGGGGCAGATACTGCTAAAGGTAAAGAACGTATTGATAAAGTTTGCAATAAGTTCAAACATGCTTCTATGCTTAGATTTGCTACATACATCTTTAAAGTTGAATTGTCTACATCCGCTCTTTTAGAGTGGACTAGACATCAACATGCAGATTATGCTGTTAAATCTACTAGATATTGTACTAAACAAAACCCTAATGCTATTACTGTTGAATTATCGAAGAACACATTAGTTAACGTAATGCTTTTACAACATATAGAAGACATTAAACAGCTTATAATCGATAATCCACAAATTGGAAATGATGACTTGAAGCTCTTGCTTCCTCAAGGATTTATCTATGAGATGCAAGTGCAATTCAATGCACAGAGTTTACAAAACTTTTTGTCTCTTAGAACAGCACAATCAGCACATTATCATATTCGTGCATTAGCTCACGCTGTCTATGAGTCTTTACCAAATGAACACAAATATCTATTTAAAGAATTTGTGTATATTAACACTAAGGAACAATAACCATGAAAAAATTTATCTATGAATCAACGTTTTCAGATGCGCCTGACGCAAGTAAAAAACAACAAATGCTATTTGCTACTGATGTACAATATGCAATAACTGAAGGTTATGACTTTATTGAGTCTAATAGAGGCAAGGTTTTCAAAGTATCTGCTGATAATGAACTAATAGAAGTTGATGTAACTGAAGAGGCTCTTAAAACCGAGTACCTTAACAAATTAGCAGAACAAGATGACGATGACGATGACAATGACGATGATGAGGACATAACTTATAATAACATCGGACTTATTGATCGAATTATCAACAATACATTGCGCCAAGAAGTTGATCTTACAGCCGAACAAATTAACTCTATGCTTAAACTAGCACATCTTAAAACTTTACTTATGGAGCAAGAATAAATGCTTAACCCCATTAAACAAATCTACAGTTTTAATAAGGAAGCAGGCTTACTTAATAAACCGTATGATGATTTTCTTGAGTCTAGTTTTCTTATTGAAGAAGCACTTGAGGGATTTGACCTTGACTTATGTGCAAGTCAATTTGCCCCCTTAGCAGAATCAACTGAGCCTACCACTAGCAAATCGTTATCACGTGCTATTGTAAATGCAGCGGATGGTAAGCATATTAAATTAGCACCTGTAGACCGTCTTGACAAAGCATGCGACGCTGTTGTGTATGCTGTTGGCAGTATGGCTAAATTAGGTCTTAATCCACAACAGATTACACAAGCACTCAACATAGTAATGCAAGCAAACTTTGCTAAACTTGGTGGGCCAATAGATGAGTTTGGTAAGCAACTTAAACCTGAAAACTGGGAAGAGTATGCACCTGAACCAGCTTTACAAGCACTACTAGACAG
>DZCE01000043.1 GCA_022736375.1 Arcobacter nitrofigilis
AAAACCTCTCTTCAAGGGTCACCAAAGCTAACTACTTCAAGGTAGCTTCGTACTGCACTGTTCCTTTTTGTTTACCGTTTAATGACGCTATCGTCCACCGTACGGCCCTATACTCATTGGCATTGGCTACTCTTTTTTTGCCATTTTCTGTCACCATTAAATTAGCTGGCATATCAAAACTCTTGTTGTCTAGCGAGTATAATATATCGCACTTTGTACTGCAAGACGCACTACTAGATACAAAACTCATATGATTTGGTATAGCATTTGTAATAACTAGATTTGTTGCATTCTCGGTACCACCATTAGTTAGGCTATTAACATAACGAACTTTTGTCCCAGGAACTACTCTAGTCGCTTTTACCCATTTAGTCTCTTTGCCTACTTTTTTCTCTTGGAATGACATTGAGCCTATACTCACATCTGCGATCACTAGAGATGAAAATATAAAGAAAACAACCAAAAAACTTTTTTTCATAGAACTCCTTTTTTAATTTAAAACTTAAGGCAAATAGCCTTTTGCAATCTTGCTCACAAGACTCCAAAAGAGTATCTAATCTATTCTCACTTGAAATGTTATTGTTTTACTATATGGCACAGTGGAACTCTGCGAAGCACTTCCTAGATTTACTAATATTTCATTACTAGCAAAGCTACCGATATCACTATCGTTAGCATCACTCAAGCCAATACCATCAAGCTTCAAAGATCCAGCTATATATGAAGTGCCGACAGGCATTGCATCACTAATAACCAATGCATCCACGCTACCTGTCCCTTCGAGTGCAACTAAAATCGTATAAGTAATAATCGTTCCTGTAAATACCTCACTTGTATTTGTTGATAAACTTTCAGTTATTTTAACATTCATTGAATTTATTTCATATATTCCAGTGGCTTTACCTCGTCCACCATTGAAGCCATCTACTGCGTCCACACCATTAATTCCTGCTCCAGTATAAATAGTACCTGTTACACCAGAGCCACCCGTGCGTGATATTGCTTCTATTATATTTTTAGATTGATCGCCATTAACATATGTTCCAGCTGGTATATCTGACATTAAAAATAAAACAGATGAACCATCAGCCTCAAGCTCTATCTCACTGACAAGCAAGTCTGCACCATCGTAAATGCCATTATTATTGCTATCTACATATATTCGTGGATTATTTATATTAAAATCAGAATTTGTATCGTTTATGTGAGTTAGTGTAAATTTATCTTTACCATTTCCAGTATTTGTCAGCTTATATGTTAGAACTCTTCCACTTTCTCCGCCCCCTACTAAAATAGGAGCTGCATCTTGCCAAATCACATTTACATCTATTAGCTGATCTACTCTATCAACCACGCTATTGCTGTTTGCTGTATGTAGATTTCCATCCATTTGATATTCCAGTGTAGCTACATTTGTTATATCAGTACCAGCCTCGACACCTTTTGCATTGGCATTTACGCTTAACAATAAAAATGCTAATAGGTATGGTACTATTTTATTCATTATTTACCTTGGATCCACTATTTTTCCAGCTATTGCACTTGCCGCTGCTACTGCTGAATTTGCTAGATATATCTCGCTACTTCTAGCTCCCATCCTGCCTACAAAGTTACGGTTAGTTGTAGCTACACATCTTTCATTATCGCCCAAGATCCCCATATATCCACCTAAACATGCACCACATGTTGGGTTACTAACCACTGCACCAGCCTCTATGAGAATATCAATCAACCCCTCATGTTGTGCTTGCAATAGTATCTTTTGAGTAGCTGGTGTGACTATCATTCTGGTGTGTCTGGCCACTCTATGACCTTTCATAATCTCAGCTGCGATTCTCAAATCCTCAATTCGTCCATTTGTGCAGCTACCTATCATCACTTGATCAATCCTCAAATCATCGGCTACTGCTTGCTCTATACTCTTGCCATTTGATGGCAAAAATGGATATGCGATGACTGGGGATAGATTAGCTACATCAATAGTAATAGTTTGTGTGTAATTGGCATCTTTGTCAGAATGATAAATCTTGAGTTCATCTCTAAGCCCGCCATTGGCAACTCTACGCTCCTCGAAGTATTTCATCGTCACATCATCCACGGCGATTATCCCGCTTTTTGCTCCTGCTTCAATAGCCATATTGCATATAGAAAACCTGTCGCTCATTCCCAAATGTGTAATAGCATCTCCCGTAAATTCAAGTGCCTGATACAAAGCACCATCCACACCGATAAGACGAATAAGCTCTAGTATGATATCCTTGCCATAGATGTGTTTGGCTGGTTTACCTACAAGCTCAACTTTTATACTCTCAGGCACTTTAAACCAATTACCTCCAGTTATCATTCCAAATGCCAAATCAGTACTTCCCATTCCAGTACTAAATGCTCCTAATGCACCATGCGTACAAGTGTGCGAGTCGGCTCCTATGATAACATCTCCAGCAATCACAAGCCCTTTTTCTGGCAAAAGAGCATGTTCAATCCCCATATCTTTTTCATCAAAAAAATATTTCATATCGTGCTTGTACGCAAATTCTCTACTGATTTTGGCTTGATTGGCACTTGCTATATCCTTAGCAGGAATATAGTGATCCATAACTATGCAAAAATTATTAGGTCGTGCAAGCGAAGCTGCACCACTTTGCTCAAATGCTCGTATTGATATTGGCGTTGTGATATCATTTCCTATAATCATATCAATATCAACTCGTACTATCTCACCAGCATATACATCTCGTCCTGCGTGTGCTGAAAATATTTTTTCTGTAATAGTTTGTCCCAAAATAAAATCCTTGTTTAAAATTAGCTTATTATATCATATTAATGATAAAATACGCCAAACAACAAGGAGAACGGGTGAAATACGGCGAGTTAGTGGCACTGCAAAAAGAACTTTTAAAATACGATACTATTTTTAAAGCCAAAAGAGTTAACAATAACAGTGTCATATTAAGGTTTGATAAAGAGAGCGAATATGGCTTTGTAATGACTAGAGGTTCTAGCACTGTCTATCTATCTTCGCAACAACCATTTACCCAAAACTACAATGCTCCATTTGATAATATGCTTGAATCAATGCTCTCTTATTGCAAAATATTAAATGTTGAAATTGTATCAAATGATAGAATATTAAGATTTGAACTGCAATCAAAAAATAGCTACAAAACAAGTAAATTTTATCTTCAATTTGAGTTTACAGGAAGACATACTAATATTATTATAATTGATGAAAATGGCATCACAATAGAAGCTTTAAGGCATATAGATAGTGGGAAATCTTTTAGAGTTATACGCCCTGGCGTAGAATTATTAGAGGTTTTGCACAGAGCACAAAAAACAGATGAAATAGTACAGAATATAGATGAAATTTTAAGAAGTAATTATCAAAATTTACAATCAAATGAAATCAATCAAATCAAAGCAAATCTACAAAATAGCACACAAAAACAGTATAATAAATTCGAAAAACTTTTAAATGCATTACCCAATGATGAGGGGCTTGAAGAGGAGCTTAATAAATGCAATCTATTTGGTTCACTTGCCCTTGCATACCGTAATGATATACCTGAATTCTCATCTGAATTTAAAACAAATGACTTTGACGGAAAGCCTATCACAATTCCAATTCCCGCCCATATAAGCACAAACAGACTAGGTGATTACTATTTTACAAAAGCAAAAAAAAGCAAAAACAGAGCAATTCATATACACCTAGAGAGAGAAAATTTAGGTGGAAAAGTAGAGTTTTATACTAGACTTCTTGAATTAATCAAAAACGCTTCATCAATAAATCAACTATCTCCATTTTTATCTCAAAATTCTACTCAAAAAAAGGAGAAAAAAGCGAGTGACGAAGTGCAAGTTTTTTGGATTGAAGGACATAAAGTACTAATCGGTAGAAATAAAAATGAGAACAAAAAAATACTAAGCTTAGCAAAAGCTAATGACATTTGGTTTCACATACAAGGTATTCCATCTTCACATGTCATAATCAAAACAGACAAACAGTCTTTACCACAAAGTATAATTCAGACAGCTGCAAAACTATGTGTAGATTTTTCAACAAGTAAAGCCGGAGAATACAAAGTAGACTACACAAAAAGAAAATTCATAAAACCTCAAGACGAAGCAAATGTATTTTACACCAATTACGACACAATAACAGTTACAAAAGATGGCATAGAAATACGAACTTAAATCTATCTATGATATAATATTAACAAAAATACAACAAGGACAAACATATGATGACTCTTTTCAAAGACTATCAAGCTAGATGGTTAACCGCTATTGCACTATTGGTGGTAATTGGGATAATAGGACTTATAGATAATAAATTTATTATGTGGTTGTTTTTGGGAATTTTATATATGTTTGCATTTTATGAAGCAATGAAATTGTATGGTATTAAATCGCCAACTTCATATGCATGGGCTACGATTATATGGATTGTTGCTTATTTTTACCCTAGTCCTGATGATTTATTTTTTGTTATTGCAATAATATTTGCTAGTTCTTTAGCATTTTTTCATAATTTTGACAAAAGACTTCTATTTCCATTTCTCTATCCAGTAAGTGGGTTTTTATTTTTCTTTGTGCTCTATAATGATTTTGGAATATGGGCTATGGTATGGTTGCTTGCTACTGTTGCATTGACTGATGTAGGAGCTTTTTTTGTTGGCAAAACTATTGGCAAGCATAGATTTAGTGATACCTCTCCAAATAAAACTTGGGAGGGTGTGATCGGTGGTGTAGTAATTGCCACAGCCGTTGGTACTCTCTTTGGAATAAAATATTATGGTTTTCCTATTGCTTTTGCAATCACACTTCTAACTTCAATCGCATCTATTTTTGGTGATCTGTTTGAGAGTTATCTAAAGAGAAATGCTGGAGTTAAAGATAGTGGCAATGTTCTTCCAGGGCATGGTGGTATATTGGATAGAGTTGATGGATATCTTTTTGGTGTCATTATTATGGTTATAGCGATGAGAGCTTTTGCCTAAAATTATATGATTGTACTTTCATAATGATACTTTTGGGTTCTACTGGCTCTATCGGTGTAAACACTTTAATCATCGCCTCGCAACACAATATCTCCATAGAAGCTCTTGTCGCTGGAGATAATATAGCTCTACTAAATGAGCAAATTGCAGTTTATAAGCCAAAATTTATTGGGTTAAAAGATAATACAAAAAAACATCTTGTAAATCATAATAATATCTTTTGTGGCGAAGATGAAATCCTAGATATGCTTTCACAATGCAAAAGTGAAATGGTAGTCAATGCTTTAGTTGGTTACTCTGGATTAAGACCAACAATAGTCTCAATAGAGCTTGGAAAAAAGGTTGCTCTTGCAAATAAAGAGTCACTCGTAACCGCTGGTGCATTTTTGGATACATCCAAAATAACACCTATTGATAGCGAACATTTTGGGCTTTGGTATCTCTTAAATCATAGACCATTTGACAAATTATTCATTACAGCAAGTGGTGGAGCATTTAGAGATTGGGATATTGACAAAATCAAAGATGCCTCGTTTAGTGATGCTCTAAACCACCCTACTTGGTCTATGGGAGATAAAATCACCATAGATAGTGCCACAATGACAAATAAGCTATTTGAGTTACTAGAAGCAAAATGGATTTTTAATACAAATAATATAGATGCCGTAATAGAGAAAAAATCAATTATTCACGCACTTGCACAGTTTAATGATGGCTCCACAACGGCTCATTTTGCTGGTGTTGATATGAAATTACCTATCGCATTTGCTCTTCTTGGTGAGGTAGATCAATCTATATTGCCTCCTGTGGATTTGCTTAATATTGGCTCTGTTGAATTTTTGCCAATCGAAGCAGATAGGTACCCTATTTGGCAAATAAAAGAAGATATATTATCTAACTCACATTTAGGTGTGGTTATAAATGCCGCAAATGAAGAGGCGATAATAGCTTTTAAACATAATAAATGTTCATTTTTTGGTATGAGTGACATTGTGCTAAATGCCTACAAACACTTTGAAGATGTACAACCTAAAAACACAAATGATATATTAAAAATTGATAGCGAAGTCAGAGCATTTGTAAATAGTGAAGCCAAAAGATGATACTTAGCATAGAGAGCAGCTGTGATGATAGTGCAATAGCAATAACAGAGATAGCAACTAAAAAAGTAATATTTCATCAAAAAATATCGCAAGAGAGTGAGCATAGTATATATGGTGGTGTAGTGCCAGAACTTGCAAGCAGATTACACGCAGTTGCCTTGCCACAGATTTTATCAAAAACAAAAGAATACTTCCCAAAACTAAAAGCCATAGCAGTCACAAACGAACCTGGGCTTGGTGTGACGCTTATGGAGGGTATAGCGATGGCAAAAACGCTCTCATTTGCACTCAATATTCCTCTAATTGCTGTGCATCACTTAAAAGCTCATATTTACTCATTGTTTATAGAAAAAGAAGTGATATTGCCTATTGTAGTATTATTGGTATCTGGAGGTCATACTCAGATAGTTAGAGTAAAAAGCTTTGATGATATGGAGATTTTGGCAACCACAATGGATGATAGCGTTGGTGAGAGTTTTGATAAGTGTGCTAAAATGATGGGTCTTGGCTATCCAGGTGGAGCCATTATAGAATCACTTGCACAAAGTGGCGATAAAAATAGATATATTTTACCAGTTCCACTTGCCAACTCCCCTTTGATTGCTTTCTCTCTCTCTGGACTAAAAAATGCTGTTCGTCTACTTATAGAGTCGCTAGGTGGAGAGAATATGAGTCATCAGGATAAATGTGATGTGGCTGCATCATTTCAACATACTGTATTACTTCATTTATTGCAAAAAAGTAAAAAACTACTAGCAAAAGAACCAATAAAAAATGTTGCTATCGTAGGTGGTGTAGCAGCAAATCAATATATCAAAACTGGATATGAAAAACTATGCAATAGCTTAGATAAAAAGCTACACGCTGTAGATTTGCAATATTGTTCTGACAATGCTGCCATGGTCGGTAGATATGCGATTGAGCTTTATAACAATAAAATATTCACGAAATTAGACCTACTTCAAGCAAACACTACACAAAAACACAAAAATAACACCAAATTATAGTAAAATGACTACAAATATATCACAATAAGTATATTTGGATATAATTAAGCTATATAAATCTTTAAGGGAGCGATTAGCATGGAAAATAGCTATGGAGCCAGTAATATCAAAGTCCTAAAAGGACTAGAAGCAGTACGAAAACGCCCTGGAATGTACATAGGCGATACATCGGTCGGTGGATTACATCATTTGGTTTATGAAGTTGTAGATAACTCAATAGATGAAGCTATGGCAGGATATTGTGACACAATCAAAGTAACACTCACAAAAGCAGGCTCAGCAATTGTTGAAGATAATGGTCGTGGTATCCCTGTGGCAATTCATCCAACTGAAGGCATATCAGCTGCTACTGTTGTTCTGACAGTACTTCATGCTGGTGGAAAGTTTGACAAAGATACATACAAAGTATCTGGAGGCTTGCATGGTGTTGGTGTCTCTGTTGTTAATGCTTTATCTAAAGATTTAAAATTAACAGTCATCAGGGATGGAAACATACATGAGCAGTCATTTGCTGCTGGTATTCCGCAAGATGTACTAAGTATCACAGGAAGCAGTAAAAAGCATGGTACAAAAGTAGAATTTTGGCCTGATGAAACAATCTTTAAAGAAGGTGTAATATTTGATGCAGCTATCGTTACAAAAAGATTTAAAGAGTTAGCATACCTAAATCCAAAAATCAAAATAGAGTTTTTTGATGAGAGAGATGGGACAAAAGAGACATTTCACTTTGAAGGTGGTTTAAAACAGTTCGTAGAAGACATGAACACTAAAACTCCACTCTCAACTGTTCAATTTTTCCAAGGAAAAGATGAAGATATCGAGATGGATATCGCTATTATGTATTGTGATGCAGACAGCGATAAAGTATTGACTTTTGTAAATAATATCAAAACTTCAGATGGTGGAACACATGAGGCTGGTTTTAGAGCTGGTCTTACTCGCTCACTATCTTCATATATTGAAAAAAATGCAAATGCAAAAGATAAGAATACAAAAATAACTGGTGAAGATACAAACGAAGGACTCGTTGCGGTTATATCAGTTAGAGTGCCAGAGCCACAATTCGTGGGACAAACGAAAAGCAAACTAGGCTCTAGTTATGTAAGACCTTTGGTTCAAAAGTTCTTTTCAGCAAATTTCAATAGATATCTTGAAGAAGTACCACTAGAAGCCAAAGAGATTATGGCTCATGTACTACTAGCTGCTAGAGGCAGAGATGCTGCAAAAAGAGCAAAAGATTTAGTCAAGAAAAAAGATTCTATGAGTGTTGGTACTCTACCTGGTAAATTAGCAGACTGCCAAAGCAAAGATCCAGAAATAAGTGAACTTTACCTTGTAGAAGGAGACTCAGCAGGTGGTTCGGCAAAACAAGGTAGAGATAGAGTATTCCAAGCAATCTTGCCACTTAAAGGTAAAATTCTCAATGTTGAAAAAGCAAGACTAGAAAAAATACTACAATCTGAAGAGATTAAAAATATGATAACAGCTCTTGGTTGTGGCATTGGTGATGAATTTAATGAAGACAAACTAAGATATCATAAAATTATCATAATGACAGATGCCGATGTTGATGGTAGTCATATTCAAACGCTATTGATGACATTTTTCTTTCGTTTCTTGCGTCCTATTATAGAAAAAGGATACCTATATCTAGCACAACCTCCTCTATATAGATATAAAAAAGGTAAAAATGAGATTTATCTAAAAGACCATAAAGCACTAAATGATTATCTAATCGAAAACGGAATATCAGAGATAGAATCTGAAACAATGGGCGGAAACGATTTGGTTGATTTGTTTAAATTAGTATCATATTATCAAATGACTCTTGGTGAACTATCCAAAAGATTTGCTTTGCCAGAGATAGTTAGATATATGATTGAAAATCCAGATATAATAAGTGACAATAAATCACTATACGCAACACTTGAGAAATATATACATTCACTAGGATACAATATCCTAAATCATACTATATCTGAAGATAGTATACATCTTTATGTTCAAACAGTTGATGGACTTGAGGAGTTATTAATAGATGATAACCTATTCTCAAATCCTCACTACAATGAGGCTCTTTATATAAATGATAAAATCAAAGACCATATAACGCAAGAGCTTATTGGAAAAGATTTATTGGCAATGCTGGGTGAGATTGAAGCTGGTGCAAAAAAAGGTGCTTATATACAAAGGTATAAAGGTCTAGGAGAGATGAATCCAGAGCAACTTTGGGAGACTACAATGACACCAGAAAATAGAGTGTTACTGCAAGTAGTAATAGATGATGTTGAAACTGCTAGCGATGTATTCACTTTGTTCATGGGTGATGAAGTTGAGCCTCGTAGAAACTATATCGAAACTCATGCTAAAGATGTTAAACACTTGGATGTCTAAAACTCTATGCTAGAATCTGAAAAACTAGAGCGAGAACGACACTTTATATTGGCTCTTAGGGCTGGGCTTCCCGTCTTGGTCTTATCTGGTCTTATTGGTTACAATATGGTTTTTATGCCTACTCTAACAGAGACAATAGCTGCAAATATTTACCTTCTTATCGCAATTTTATTTATTGGCATATATTTCATATACTTTATGATTCAGATTGCATCATCTGAAACAATTCTTGATATTAGTACCAAACTTTTTACAGAACAATCTTTTGTCAAACAACTGAGCAAATTTAAACCTGATTTTATAACACTCTTGATGGTTGATAATATTGATATCATCGAAGAGCAAAACGGTATAGCAATCAGAGAAGCTGTGATTGTATCGCTATCATCAAAAATAAATGAATTCGCAAAAGATACTTTTTCACCATTTTATATTATAGCTAGAATAAAAAATGGCGAAATTATGATTGCAACAAAGGCTGATTCAAAAACAGATATATCCAAACATATTAAACAATTTATTAAGAAAAATAGCAAAATAGATAATATGGAACTCAAATATTCTCATGCTACAACCCAGTACAAAGAGTCATATGATAAAACAAACATGTATCTTCGATTACTTATTCAAATTGCTAATAATAATTTACAAGATGATGAAACAAAAAATAAGAATATTGACTCTTATATAAACAAAATAGATATAGATGTGGTTAGTAAAAATGCTATTGAGGCACTAGAAGATAAAAATTTACTATTTACTTTTAGACCGCTTATGAATTTAAAAAATGAACAAATAGAAACATATGAGGCACTATCAAAGCTAAAAGCAAATGATTCATCGGAAATACTTCCAAAAATATATCTTCCAATACTAAATAGACTCGGTTTGTCGCGTGAATATGATATCGCAATCACTCAAAGGATGATAAATATTTTAAAAAATATCGACACAAATATATCTCTCACATTTAATATTTCACCATTCTCAATGAGAGATCAAGAATTTCAAAAACAATTTATCAAAATGCTAAAAACAAGTCAAATTAATCCATCTAGAATTATCATTCAACTTTATGAGAATAAATCACATCATGATATAAGCTCATATCTCAAAACTCTTGAACTATATAAAAAAGAAGGCATCAGGATATGTGTTGATAATTTTGGGCTCTCGTCTGCATCACTTGAATATATGAAACACTTTAAATTTGACATGATACAATTAGACAGGGACTTTATCACAGATATAAACAAAACCCACACTAAGGTTATGTTAAATGCGATTTTAGATGTATCCAAAAATTATGGTGTTGCCACAGTGGCAAAATGGGTTGATAAACCAGAACAAAAAGATATGCTAAAAGAGCTAGGAATAGATTATATTCAAGGCTTTATGGTTCATAAACCACTTTTTGAGAGTGAATTACTAAGAAAACACGGAATAGCAAAGGAAAAATAGATGAAATACGGCGAACAAGAGATAATAGATTTTGATATAAACAAAGAAGAAAACTACTGGCCAAATGAACATAGCAAGAATTACACCATCAATATTGAACTACCAGAATTTATGGCACTTTGTCCACGCTCTGGTTATCCAGATTTTGCAAAAATAACACTAGAATATCAACCAAATGATAAAGTAATAGAACTCAAAGCACTAAAGCTCTATATAAACTCATTTATGAAAAGATCAATATCTCACGAAAACTCTGCAAATGAGATTTTTGATACTTTATACAACAACTTGACACCTAAATTTATGAAATTAATAGCTGATTTTAATCCAAGAGGCAATGTTCATACTGTAATTGTCATTGACAGTTCAGCTTTTTAAGTAAAGTAGCTCACAGCTCTTTCTTGATATAATCACGACTCACTTTTTGTGATCGCGTAGCTCAGTTGGTAGAGTACTACCTTGACATGGTAGGGGTCGTTGGTTCGAGTCCAATCGCGGTCACCACATATTTTCTACATTTTAATCAACTTCAATAATACTATTAGCTATAATATCAACCATTTTTTATATACTTTTAAGTATGGTATAAAAACAAAAAATTAAAGGAATATCATGGATAAGATGATTATAGGTTATAAAAATAGCAATGGAGAGGTAATCGATACTCAAACAACTAATGATACTTCACTCACGCCAATAACCTATGGGAATACTCCAGATGCACTTGATATTATACGCCACTCCACAGCTCACCTTATGGCACAAGCCATCAATGAACTCTACACTAATGCTAAATTTTTCGTAGGACCTACTGTGGACGAGGGTTTTTATTATGATTTCAGAGTTGATGAAAAAATTGGCGAAGAAGATTTAAAAACCATTGAACAAAAAATGAAAGAGATTATAAAGAAAAAAGCAGTTATAGAAAAATATATAATTACAAAAGATGAAGCTCTTGTAAAATTTGCCAATGATGATTTAAAACTTGCAGTACTGAGTCGAATTAATGATACTAAAATCTCTGTATATAAACAAGGTGACTTTGAAGATTTATGCAGAGGGCCACATGCTCCAACTACTGGTATGTTGCATAATTTCAAACTAACTAGATTGGCTGGTGCCTACCTAGGGGGGGACGAAAAAGAAGAAATGCTCACAAGGATTTACGGAATAGCTTTTGCTGACAAAGAGAGTCTAAAGGCACATCTTCTCATGATAGAAGAGGCAAAGAAAAGAGACCATAGAAAAATAGGTGGCGAAATGGAGCTATTTATGTTTGATGATGAGTCTGGTGCTGGTCTTCCTTTTTGGATGCCTCGTGGTGCAAGACTAAGAGCAAAACTAGAGACCATACTACACAAAGCTCACCGTATCAGAGGATACGAGCCTGTGCGTGGCCCAGAAATGTTAAAAGCAGATATGTGGAGAACTTCTGGTCACTATGCCTGTTATGGTGAAAATATGTATCTAACACAGATTGACGAACAAGAGTATGGTATAAAACCTATGAACTGTATTGGTCACATCCAAATATTCAAACATACACCAAAAAGCTACCGTGATTTACCACTAAAATATTATGAATATGGTGTTGTGCATAGGCATGAGATGTCAGGAGCATTACATGGTCTTTTTAGGGTGCGTGAATTTACTCAAGATGATGCACATATTTTTTGTACGCCTGAACAGATAAAATCTGTGGTTTTGGATATAGTTGAATTTGTAGATAGTGTTATGAAGCTTTTTGATTTTAAATATAAAATGTTCGTATCCACAAAACCAGAAAAAGCAATTGGTGACGATAGTGTATGGGAGCTTTCCACGCAAAGCCTAAAAGATGCACTTGATGATAATAACCTAGCTTATGAAATTGATGAGGGTGGCGGTGCATTTTATGGCCCAAAAATAGATGTGAAAATCACAGATGCAATTGGTCGTGAGTGGCAATGTGGTACCATACAAGTAGATTTCAATCTACCTGAAAGATTTGGCGTAGAGTACACGGATGAGGACAATACAAAAAAACAACCAGTAATGATTCATAGAGCAATTTTAGGTTCATTTGAGAGATTTATAGGAGTGCTTACAGAGCATTATGCTGGGGAATTCCCACTATTTTTAGCTCCTACTGGAGTAATCTTTGTTCCTATTGCTGATACACATGTAGAATATGCTAATGAGCTTAAAAAAGCTATGCTATCAATAGACATTGATAGTGAGATATATGATAAAAATGATAGTTTAAACAAAAGAATTAGAAATGCAGAGAAGCAAAGAGTCCCATATGTAGTAATCATTGGCGATGAAGAGGTCGCAAAGAAAAGTGTTGCAATCAGAGATAGACGAACAAAAGAGCAATATAATCTTACACAAGAAGAATTTATGGTACAATTAACGAAACAACTTACAGAAGGAAAAATTTGAGCAAAGAAAAGTTCAACAATAAAGCAAGAGATAGAAAAGACGAAACTATAATGAACTATGACATTAGAGCATCAGAGCTTAGGCTAATTGGGGCTGATGGCGAGGCAGCCGGAATAGTGGGCAGAGATGAAGCACTTAAACTTGCTGAAGTTGCAGGACTTGATTTGGTTCTTATTTCTCCTGATGCAAAGCCACCTGTTGCAAAAATTATGGATTATAAAAAACATCTTTATGAACTAGACAAGAAAAAGAAAGAAGCAAAGAAGAATCAAAAGATAATCGAAGTTAAAGAGATTAAGTTTTCATGTAAAATTGCAGATAATGATGTTAATTTTAAAGTAAAACATGCGAGAGAGTTCCTAGAAAAAGGAAAGCATGTAAAATTAAGAGTATTCTTGCGAGGTCGCGAAATGGCTAACCCTGAATGGGGTGCTGATGTACTAAAGAGAGTATGGCCAATGCTTGCCGATGTTGCAGTAATTGAAAAAGACATAATCCAAGAGGGAAGATATATGAGTATGTATGTTGTCCCTGCAAAAAAATAAACGACTATCTTCACCATCTAGTGTATGTTTTGCAATACACTAGGCTAATCAAATAAAAACTATTTTTTCAAGAAGTATCTTACTATTTAGAGTATATTCAGTAATTAATGGTATAATAATATCCTCAAATTCTATAAGGAGAAAGTCGTATGCCTAAAATGAAAAGCGTAAAAGGTGCTGTAAAGCGTTTTAAAATCAAAAAAAGTGGCGCTATTAAGCGTGGAACTGCATTTAGAAGCCATATCTTGACTAAAGTTGATGGTTCTCATCACAGAAGTGCAAGAAGCCCTAAATATGTTAATAAATCTGATGCAAAAAAATTAATCGATATGATCGTTTAATTATTAGATTATAAGCTTTGCGAGAAATCGCCAATGTCCCCCATAAAATGGGGCAAGTTCAAGCAAATATAAGCTTGACACCTAAAATAAACAAGGTAAAGGAACACCATGAGAGTAAAAACAGGCGTAGTAAGACGCAGAAGACATAAAAAATTATTAAAACAAGCTAGAGGCTTTTATAGCGGTAGAAGAAAACATTTTAGAAAAGCTAAAGAGCAATTAGAGCGTTCATTAGTTTACGCATATAGAGACAGAAAAAATAGAAAAAGAGACTTTAGAAGACTTTGGATTGTTAGAATAAATGCAGCGGCAAGACTTAACGGTATGAGCTATTCTGTATTTATGCACGGTCTAAAACTTGCAAATATAGAACTTGATAGAAAAATATTAGCTGATATGGCTATGAATGCGCCTGAAAGCTTTGCTAGTGTAGCAGAGGCATCAAAAGCAGCATTAGCTAAATAAGAGATTTACCAAAGTGGCACTTGCCACTTT
>DZCE01000044.1 GCA_022736375.1 Arcobacter nitrofigilis
AATAGACTTGGAAAGTTAAACATGTTTTTACAGTAATCAACACTGTTAACTTCTCCTGATATTAGATTTATATTCTGCATAGTCCATATCTCTTTATGAATACCGCTAATTGAAATTAGCTCTGATTTAGTGGTCCCTCTTGATGTATTGAAAACACACTGATTAGTTGGATATGCCGATGCGATATCTAAGTCAGCATTATATAATCGAATTGAGGTATATAAATCAGGTAACTCTTTTATACATCTTATACCATTGTCAACCATATATGTAGGATCCAAGGCCACGGTCCATCCTGTTAAAGGTAGTGTCAAATCATCTATTTCACATTTGAGTTCACTACCAGCAGTTCCGATTACTTGGTTATTTTCTAGGGCAGCAAAATAAAGAGCATTTACTAGGCGTCTAGGTTGAGAATTAGCGTCACTTAAATGACTTAAATTACTAAAAATATTTATAGCCTGCCCTAAGTCTTTTGTTTTCTCTTCTAACTTTATCATAGAAAATGTATCGAAAATGTTATAGACTACATATTCTACTGGGTGCGTAGATTGCATATAAACATGCTTTGCTAGACCCATATACGAATCTGCTTCAGTAAACTTGAGTTTAGTTATACCTAGCTCTTTTTTGAGTATAGCATCCAGGGAGTAACTTTGTTCTTCTGGAAAATCTAGCCTTAACTGCCTGTATATGATCATTGCATCTATAAAATAGAAAGACGATGTGCAGGTAGCCACATGCCATCTATCAGCAGGTTTTAGTGATACTACATCACCGTTAGATTTCATTTTTCTACTTTGCCCTTGTTTATATTTAAAGTATCTAAGTTGTTTAGGTATAGATGGATCTGAAAATATATCAGCAGGACGTACATTATATTTCTCACATACACTTATTAGATATGGTAAATCGTAATCGATATTCCATATAGATACAAAATCAGGCTGCCATTCATGGATGTGTTTAAATGTCTCTCTGATGCATTCTAACTCATTCTTGACTATCTTTATAGTAATCTTTACCTTATCTTCATCGATATGGTCACTTAAGTATTTATTGATAGCTGCGCGTATAATCTCTTCTCTTTTATCAGCAGGTTGTATAGATGATAAAAAGTATTCATTGACTACGCAGATTATTCTGTCAGTCATACTAGCAGATATTATATTTATTTCTTTATTATGACCTGTATTTAGTACATCTGTCTCGATATCAAATGCACAGACAGTGGATTCTGAAAATAGGTCAGGATATGTTTGTTTATATTTATGTTGAATCAGAGATGATGTCTTAATATCCGTCCCATAGAGATAGGGACTGTTTGACATGTAGCGTAGGTCTGCCTGCATGTAATCTAACCCTAACGCTTTTTGAACTTGTCTAGCTAACTGAGATTGAGTACATGTGTATTTTTGTAATTTATCTATGTCTTCAAAATCTTTTTTCATTTCATGGTTTTGATAAGCTTTCTTTGTTATGTAAAAGTCTCTTTCAAAGTTTTTGATTATTCTTAGCTTTGGTTCGGTTCTTCCATCTTTATAATGTACCCTTTCTTTTACTATATGATAATCGTTATCATCTATTGTAAATGGTACATATGTAGAAAATTTAAACTCGTATCCAGCGATTGAGTCGTCCATTTACCTTCCTTTACCCTTATAAACTAAACTATTCCAAACCTCACTAAAAAACGCAAAATACAGGGCTCTTTAATATTTTGACTAATCAGCCATTAAATATAGGACTTTTTTATGAAAAGATTTTCGTTAGCCAGTGAAATGATACAATATCAGGACAAGAGCTTTGGGAATAAATTAACTTATATCTTTGACTTAGTTAAGAATCTCTTAAACGAAAAACCTGGCCTAGTGTCTACTAATTTATCTGAGTCTTTAAAAGCCGAAAAGAATATTCAGTTGGATGAATATATAAATAAACTAATAAAGGAACATACGAATCTAACTGTAGAAACTCTTTTATCAGCTGGTATCCCTGGTGCCATTATGGTTTTTCCTTTTAATAGAAACCATGTCTTTTTACCTGAGATGATAAGAGATAATTATTACATTAAAGATGAAAAGAAAATATTAAAAGAATCTGTAGGTCTAAAAGGTTCAGTTGATTTAAAAGCTGGGAAAGTAGAAGGAATATTTGCTACTTATAAACATACGCTATATTTGGATCTTTCTTTATTGCTTTTAAAACTCAATCTAAGTGCTGCGCAAGTCACTGCAATTGTTATGCATGAACTAGGACACGCATTTACCTATTATGAATATGCTAACCGTTTAGCGCAAACTAATGAGCTCCTAGCTCAGTTAGCATTCGATATACATAATGGTGATAACAGTCCTGAGAAAAGACAATATATCTTTAAGGACCTAGGTGCTACTTTACAATTATCAAATGAAGAAATAGCTGATCTTTACAGTTCTAATGACAAATATATTCTGTCGAGTAAAATATATAAAATCTATATTCATGAAGTTGGGAAACTAGGTCGAATATCTAAGTATGATCAAACCAATTCTGAAGCATTAGCTGATAACTTTGCTGTCCGTCAAGGTTATGCAAAAGAACTAGTTACTGCTTTAGATATACTTTATAAAGGTTCTCCTTATGAGAATAGTCTAACATTCGCATTATTCTGGGCATCTGAACTTATATTTGACTTCATCATTATTCCGGCATTTATTGTAGCATTAATCTCTACTGGAATGATTCCCGCAGCTGCTGTATATGCGTTAGGATTTATCGGTATTTATATTATCTCAGGATCAGTCTCTTTTAAAGATATGACCTATGATGAGATTAAACAAAGATACAATAGAATACGTCTTGGTGCCGTGACGGCATTAAAGAACACTGATTTGAAGGAAGACCAAGTAAAAGATATCATTAATCAGTTAGAGGCTATTGAGAGTATTATGGATGATACTAAAACTTATCTCCCTATTAAAGAGCATGTTATGAACTTATTAAATCCTTTCTCATGGAGAATAAACAATGAGATTAGTAAACAACAAAATCTAGAAGAGATTGGATCAAATCAACTCTTCATTCACTCAGCTAAACTTAAGCATGGTATTTAAAGTTGCCCAGGAGCCCTCTCAATGAGAATCAATGATTTATCTGTAGACAGTCGTGATTTAATTGGTAATTTACAATTTTCACAATTTGGAAAAAAACCAGAAGCAATATTTGCATTAGCTCTAGCTCTATCGATGACACCAGTAACTTTGACCTATGTTGATTATAGTAAGGAAGAAGGTATTTATCGAGCTTCGATAATCGAAAAGAGCTACAAAGACAAATTCATGACTCGCGACATAGAGATACTGGATGGGCTTTTGAATTTGGTCGTATTTGATTTTTCAGCAGTTTTAGAATTAGCCCCTAAGTTATACGCACTTCGTTATTTACAAGCCTATGATTACAAGTACTTTCTGAATACATTCGATGAAGTTAGTGAAAAAAATTACAATAACACTAATGTCTCGTCTCTTTATTATAAAGCCGCCAGCGATAAGAGTTATGAAGTCGCTGAGATAGCGCGTCAAATGTACTGTTTTATTAAAGACTTTGAAGCTGGACGGATGACCAATGGAGAATCTTAATTCTCTCATTACTGATGAAGATGAGAATGAAGCAGAGAATCTTCCTGACATTGAAGAAGATACTCGTTCTCTCAAACTCAAAAAAGATATAGACGAGCTCTTTAGTTCACTAGAAAGTCTTAAGCATAAACATGAATTAAAAGACTATGTCGATAGTCATAAAACTATCAATAAAAAAATAGCAAAAGAAGCCAGTCAGATATTTGACGGGTTCATTACCGCTAATAGATCAATTGAATCATATTCTGAAGATAATACTAAGATTAATTATAATGATTCATTAGTGTTTATGAATGTTAGTATTGATTCTAGTGAGACAAACGCCCTAACTCTCCTGAAAGAAATCTTTACAACTGGATTAGAGGAATGTGAAACATTCTATGATGCTTATGTAAACAAAATTAGACCAAGAATCGAGACAGCTTATAACGAAGTATATGTTTTAATATCTGAACACCAAAACCTTGCCGACCTATCATCTATTCTCTTTATGAAAAATGATGAAGATGGCAAAGCCCAGTTTGTTAATACATTTGATATGACTCTAAAAGAAATTGTTGAATCAGATTTAGAAACTATACCTGATTCTTTCCCAACAATATCGTTTGTCAAATATAAAGAAATCATAAAAGAAATCTGTACTCTTTTAGATAACAATAAATCTTTCTTTAGATTAACAAAGATGATTGCTGACTCTAACAAACCTATAGCCATACCTACCATTTATAACACTGAGATTATTGATCTCAGTATGAGCCCTAAAGAGATTTACTCAATCTTCTTAGGTAAAGGTCTCTGGTATTATAGTAATATGGAAAGTCTTTTGGACTATGTAGTTAATCTAGTGAATTTGAAAAAATATGATTATGATGAGTTAACCAAAACTAATGCTCCTCTTTCATCTTACCTAGTTGACATGCAGACTGAAGTAAAAGAAGTCCGAGATGCTCTTGGTTTTATGTTGGAATATGTTAACAATATTGGTAAATTTATACACTTATGTTACAAACTTCTCAATTTAATTAAGTAGATAGTCACCTGGGTCGTAAAGACCCAGGTGACTATTTTAATTATTGGTTGCTACTTTATAGAATATCACTGAGACATTTTCTTTAACACCAATAACATTATTGGATTCAAGATAGTTAATTCTTTCTATAGAGAATCGATACTGAATATTTGTTATAGCCACAATTCCATAGTTATCAAAAAAGCCAGATACTGAAATAGCTAATGCATTTACAATGGTACCTTCTAATGTAACTATTAAATCTGATTTAGATAAAACAGTATTTGCCAAGTACTGACGAATTATATTTGTAGCCACTGTTTGTAATTGGGTTTTAAGATTATCGTTAGCATAATCTTTAACAGATAGATATATACTAATTGTTGGCGATAGATTAGAGTTAAGTACTACGTTAGTGAGACCATCCACTGTGCATGCTATACTACCAATAGATGTAGGTGGAGAATACTTTAAAGTAGTACGTTCAAAGAAACTGTTATCTAATTGAGACATCGTTGTCGATGCCCATTCAGCTAAAGTGTCCGTAGCAGTTTGGACATAATTCGTTATGTTTGGATCGGTAGCTATTCGATAAGCCCCGTCATAGAAAACCATATCCAATGTATAGTTAGTAATTCCTTCTGATAACACAAAGGGGTTGTTATTAGTGTCTAATACTAAGTCGCCAGCGTAATGAGCATAGACTGGAGTTCCATCGCTATTTAGAACAGGATCCCCTATGGAATGTAATAGATTATATACGATCTCGCCATTCTGAATTGTAAAGGTACATCCAGTTAAAGGGTCTATCTCATATTCATCTTTACTGTATAATAAAGGAACATCAGTTTGATAAGTTAGGTAGGTAGGCTGACCTATTGACAAAGAGGATTTAATCCAAAGATTAGATAGATAAGTACCAAAGTTAACATTAATGGTTTCATGAGTGATTACAGATGCATTAGCTGATACTTGATTTTTATTGAATATATTTAACTGAGCATTATTGGCTACAAATCCAGATGGAGTAGTATTTGTCCCATAAAGTATGTTAAATGTTTGACTTAAAGCACAACGAACCGTTTGGTTAGGCAATGCTGGAATAGAGAAACTATCTAGATCTAATGTATTTTGAATATCTAAATAGTAATTAGTGCTAATATAAAAACTAAAGCTGAAACCTCCATTAGATGCTAGGGCAGCATTAGCATTGACTGTCATATAGGCATATGTCCCAGTCGAATTATTAAGAAATGCTAACTGACAAAAAACATCTTTAGGGTTTAATTTTAAGAACGCTGTATCAGCGTCGCAAACTAATGTAATCAGATATCCAGAAAAAGTATTAGTTGGCATTTTAGTAATAGAAAAACTATTAGTACTGACTTTATGACCTGAGGTAGGGTTATTGGATATGTAATTTAAACTTTGTAAAGAAGGACTATTTAACCAATAAGCTCTAGTGATTAATCTACTTGTCGAGTTATCGATCATATAGTAAAAAGGAGTATAGAGGTATTGTGTTGTGTTAAAATTATCCACTAAGTCGCTGTTGGATAATTTAATTAAACTAGCTCTTTGACTTTGAGTTATAAAAGTAATCTGGTCATTTTGGTTAATCAAAACTGTTTCTGGGGTAATGATAATTGTAGAATTATGGACTATAACTTTATTATCAGTTGAAATATTAGCTAGGTTTATTAAAACTGAGGATACTGTTGTATTAAGATTCGGCACTATCCCTGAACCTGATGGAGGGGGTGGCGCTATAGCTTTAAATTGTCTATTAGTTACGACATCTACATCTGTAACTAAAGTAAACCCTTGGAAAGATGCATATTGAACAGCTTGGGCATTTGTGATAGGTAACAAACGTCCATTTAAAGCATTGTTAACTTTTATATCTCGGAGCTGACTAAAAGAGATAGCATTAGACCCTCCACTAATCACATCAGTGGAATACCATAAATAACTTACATTGGCCATAGCTTCGACATATGGATTATCTTCTATTTCATATTGATTAACAGCAGTAAACACATTTGAATACTGGGTCACATTGAATCCCGACATGTTTACATCTACTTCACCCAAAGTAGTGTAGACATCGATTCTTATATTAGATTGAATTAAATCATTATCAAAATAAATCTGCGGAATGTTTACTTGAATTTCTCCATTTAACACTTTAACCAATGCAGTAGGAGTATACGGGTCAAATACCTGATCTGTATAAGTAGTATTAATTGATACCCAATTTAAGGTGGTTTCATCTAGATAAAAAACTCTACAATAGTAGAACAAATCGCTGAAAGTAATTTGTTCTTGAAAATAGGTATTTGCTACTAATGTGTATTGCTCTGAACTAATCACAAATTGATTAATGTTATATTGAAACTGAATCCATTCAGTGCCATTACTATCTGTCACTTCAGTATGGTTAATAATGAAAGATCCGATGATTTGTAAAGGGTTAGGTCGAGATGGATCTACCTGAACCAATATAGTGCCATTATTATAATACAATATCTCAATAGGGTATAGTAGAGTAAAAGTATATTTGCCAACAGTAGTGTAACTATTTGCTGGAATTACTACTTTACTATATGACTTTCCAGGAACTGCAACAGCATTTCGAATTACATCTTGTCTATTTAAAAGAAATGTGAATGAACCATTAGCCGGAGTACTAAATACATCTATGTATTCACTGTCAGACATATGAAGATATAGATCTTGAGCTGTTCTAGCTAATGATACGTATTGTCTTTGTAAAGCAATATTTGATTCTAATATAGCAGCAGCCGCATTTACAACGCTGGCCTCTACTAAAAACACAAATGGATTTGTAGGATCAACTATATCTACTTGTCCATTAGTAATACCTTGCAGATAGTTAAAAATAGTTTGTTGCATTAATGCAGGGTTACTTTTATAATTAACTGCATTAGCTAGTAAAGTGTTTGTTGTAACTGTGTTAAAGTCAGAAATATTTGACATGATTTCTCCTAAGCGGTAGTGGGATGTGCTGTGGTTTTCTTAGGAGCCTGAGTTCTAATTAGACTCTCGGTATATCCGGCCGCTACAGATAGATCTAGTGGCACTAATGACGGACTAGGTCCTACTGAGGATGCCGCTGCTTCAACAGCTTCCATCATTGATAAAGATGAGTTATCTAGGTTACCTTTTATATTAACTAAATTCATTCTAGAATTATACATCTGTGCACTCACATACCACTCTAGTTCATAGGTAGCAGGATTAATACGAGGATAACCTCTGTTATTAAATATCACTAATAAAGCCTTAGGTACTTTTACCATATCGCTAGCTCTATTTTGATCCCGCATCGATGGATTAAAGATCTTAGTCACTTTATTAAATTCATGTATTAAAATATCATCCTGATAAGTAATGCCCATACATCTGAATCTAATACTAAAATCATAAATTTCACTATTAGTAGGACTATCAGAAGTATAATCAAAAAAGTTACCCAAAGGTAATGTGATAGGGAAGCTAGCTCCAGTAGCTAATATTTTTCTTACAAATGTATTACTCTTATCCATGACTAGCCGATAAATTCTGGTATTATAATCAATCTCATTTTCAATAATCATATCGGGATAAGGACTCATAATCCCTTCAAAGACAAATGACTGATACAGGAGCCATGTATAAATCATATAAATAATTGGATCACCACGAGTATTTCTAAATGTGCATTCAATATCATATGTTTGATAATTCAGTATATTTCCATCTACAAATGAGATTGATTCTTTATAGTTACCTTCATCACTAGTGTAAGTAGGTGCGATATAATCATCCCAGCCACTTATCGATTTTAAGTTATTAGTAAGTACGGGTATGAAGCCATTATATGGGTCGCACAGGGTAGGGTTTAAAGTCAAAGCTACACGAGGATCTAGAATGGATCTCACATAGTTTTGAACCGTATTTGTATCTTTAGTTAATAAAGGATAAAACAACCGTTGAGCCCTTATATTAGCACTTTGTAAGTTTAATTGTGGTCTAGTGAAAAACGTGTACCCATATCGTTCTCTATTAGCGAGTAATGCAGTAGGTATTTGCCTATGGTTAATACCATAAAAGCTGTTACCAATTGCCTGCTGAATAGAACCGATGTAGCTGATCTTAAATAGATCATCTACTGTAACAGGAAAAAGGGAATTCGACATTTTAGTTTAGCCTTTGAAAGAATACAAGGATTGAGATTATGGAATCGATTCGGATACCGGATATTTTTAGAGGTTTACTTGGGTCATTAGGCGCTTTTGGCAGCGGCCTATGGCGCATCTATAGTAACACAAAGACGGCTTCATTAGTAGAAGCTACAAGGTCAGCAAGAGTAGAGCCTCTAACGGTCATTTCACAAAATTGTGCTGACCTAGATTACATGCAAGATATAAATCAAGGTCTTCTAGATCTTTTTATCGGCTATTATCTACAAGCTGTTTCTTTACTTTCTACAATCGATGATGTTCGTGTTGCTCGTATTTTAGATAAGTTAAATCCAGATCGTGATTTAAGTGATGTATTGTTATTTGAATCTTATAAAAATAAATTTATGATGAATGAAGAAAACTATAAATTACGTTTACCGTTAATGAATGTAGATAAAGAATTATTCGAGCCATTAATGAAAGCTGCTATTGAACGTGATTGGAGTGATGTAGCTATTAGTCATCCTGAAACTGGTGATACTGAGCATGATTTAAATCATGCTGGTCGTTATGAAGAAGGTCACAATACAGCACGAACAATCAGTGAGACAGCTGATCTTTCAGCTGGTAAATTAATTAATGTCACTCTAACCTCAGTCGATGAAAACGGTGAACTACAGAAAATTACTGTACCTGTTAGTTTTCGTTTAGGTGCCGCAATTGTACCTTATCGAGTAATAGAAAATATTTGTGCATACCATAAAGATGATACTACTTTCGTAGAAAGATATCATGCTTGGAGATCCGGTCGTATTGATTTCATTCGTGATTTGATTTTATGTCAAGATTTAATCGATGAAAAGAAAAGAATGTTGATGGCGGATACTGATAATATCTTTTCTGAAATTATTAAACGTGTGAATAATAATAAAAAATATGGTCTGTTATCCGATAACCCCTCTCTAGCTACCGCTAGTAACTTGATTGTCATTACCAGTGAAGAGGCTAATAACATTGCTTCAGAACTAGGTGGTAAGTGGGGCAGTAAGTTAGTGATGAAAAAGATCTATGATAACTCTTACGCAATGATCATTGTAGTGATTGATCGTGAGTGGGAAATGGTTTCGTATTATAGTCGCGGTATTTCACACCCAACTGAATTAAGTATTAAGGACATCAAGAAGAGAGCAAGTAAAGGTATGCCAGCTGACTTTTTGAATATTCTTAAGTCCTATAACTTAGGCTCCACTCCTTCTTTTTAAAAGGTAAAGAAAATGTCACTTATCACTTACTTAAAGTCCTTGACGAGAACTATTGGGAAAGAAGATATCTTTGAAGATATCCGTATTACTCAAAAAGAAATCAGTGAAAAACTGATTCCTTTATTTGCCGATGCTAACATGTACTTTAAGACAAGCCCTTTTCAATCAGAAGAAGTGCAAAGTCTTAATAGTCGATTTATGAATGCAGTAGGTAAAAAAGAAAAGTATAAAGATATGTTAGGGTACATTAGTGACAAGCTACCGTATCTAAGTGCTAATCTGGACCTATTAGCCGACATGATTGATCAGTCGTTATCCACTAAGCTTGTAACTCAATCAGCATCTATACGTCAAGCATTTCTTATAAAAGATCTAGACTTGATTTCATTTGCATCCATCTATTCATTTAAGCTACTTTTATTTATCTATTACCATGAGTCTAAGGCTCGTGGTAAAGGTGATTATGACGATATTTCTATGCCAATCCCTTTAGTGAAAATTATCGTTACCAATGTTACGATATATGGACTAATCTTTAAATCTCTGGCAGTTAAACCTGAAAAGTTCCATGATAACTTAGCTGATTTGAAAGACTTACCTGTAACTGAAGAAAACATTGAAGCATTAAAGCATCTTAAAGATTCTGATATTGGCGAATTAGAAACTCTTCAGCCAATGGGATTTGATGGTAACCCGATATTTCATTTTCGTTTAATGATAGCTGAATGGCAGTCTAATCGCTATAAGCTAAACCAGGAAACCAAAAAGTACCTTGAGTTAAAACTTCTAAACTTAAAAATGAAAGATAATGGTAATGATGCAAAGATCCAGAAAGAAATTGAATATATTGCTGGACGTATTAATAAACTTGAGTATTCTTTAGCTAAAGCTGAGCGTAACATCGGGGGTCTCTAAGATGTCCACAATGATGGAATATCAGTCAAAAATGGGTATGTTTGGTGCTAATACATCAAATAGTCTAGTTAAACTGTCTGATGAAAGAAATTCAGAAATTATTGATTTGGCCTCAGGTTTTTCTGCTTATCATAACAATGGGTTTTTGCTAACGACGCCTGACATGTCAGAAGCTGATCAAGCAAGAGCTTTAACTATGTCTAAGACTATGGCACAAGAAACAAGTGGTCTTTCATATAGTCTTAATGCTACTACCTTGTTTGAGATTTACTATAACAATCATGCAGTTATTCGGGATTTCGATTTTCGTGAACAGCTTTATAAAGATTTTAAAGATAACCTCGGATATACCACATTACAGACATTGTTTGAAGCTCAGGCAAAGAACAATTTCCTTACCCCTTCACATGTAGCTTATCTAGAAGAAACAGCTCATCTTCTTTCTGGGTTTACTGATAGACGTAGGGTAAATAATGAATCTTGGTCGACTCTTATCTATCATGAAAGAGGTGATTATACTAAAAGTCGGGCATCATTAGATATTGTCGTTCGTGCTGATATAAATAAAATTCTTCAAATTCCTTATTGGGATTTAATCCCTCTATGGATCAGTACCGTGCCTGGAATTCATGATCTGATTTGGTTTAATAATCTTGTTTGGGGACGGCCTTTGCCAGGGAGAATTCAGTGAGGTCTAAGCTTTTTAAAGCTAGCGAAGCTGATGATGAATTTGGTTCTGACGGTGCATTAGATCCTAGTGGATATGGTCCAGAAGGAGAAGATCCTGATGATGGAGAAGATAATACTCCTCCTCCTGAAGGAAATACTCCACCTGACCCAGATAACCCGGATGAGACACCGTCTGACGATAACCTTGGTAATGAAATGAATGACGATGACAGTATGGATGAAAATCCTGATGATGATTCAACTAAATATAACCCTCCATCAGGTCCGCTAAACGTGGACTTGGTGTATAGAAAAACTGAATTAAAAGATAATAAGAAAACTAACAGCAAACAATATAAACAAGTTGATAAATTGCTAGATCAACGAAATAATGGTAAAGACCCAATTGCATTAGATATCATAGTGTCTAAAGAGTTAAAAAATGACGCCAAAGATACTACTGATGATCTCGAAGATGATGAGGTAACTAGTGACCCAGATGACCTAGATTCTGAACAAGATATACGTTTAGAATATGAGGATATGTCTATTGAGAATTATATCGAAAGATTCTATTACTCAGTAGAACTTGGGTATACCAGTGACGCTAATATTGAGTTTATGGGTAATGTAAAAAATGCTTCATCTAGAGCGGCAAATGCTGGGATAACCGCAGCTAAGGCAACTGGGCGTATTGCTGCTAATGTAGGTGGACATGCTTGGTCTGCAACTAAAAGCGGGTCATCGGCTTTGAAGAAAGGCGCGGTGGTAGTCGGCGGAGCATTAGCCGTGGCTGGGATTGCAGCAACTAAGAAAGGAATTATTTCTTTAGAGAAATTCTGGTCTAAACATGAAGCACATTTTAATGCGATAGAAAAACAATTAGGACAACTTCGTAAAGAGGTTTATCTGAAAGATGAAATAGTGAAAAAATCATCTTACACTAATTCAAAAGTACTATCACAAATACTAAACCATGGTGTAACAAATATACATAAACAATTTTCCGATCAAATAAAGTTTAGAGCTGAATTTACAAATATAGTTTTAACTACTATTATGACCCAAAGAACAGTGACTGAGAATCTTCTTAGGACTGTTAATAATAAAGAGTTTCGAGATCTTACTTTAAAAGACTTTATTATGAAAAATACATTAGAAAACTTTTTTAAGCCTTCTCATATTGAAGGTAGTGAGAGTTCTTTAGTTAGAACATTAGAAAGTCCTCAATATCTAATGGCTAATAAAGTTATACTCAGTTCTGTACCTCAAAATAAATTAAGTACTATTGATGAATATATAGATGCAATGGGCCAGTCTAAGAGCACTATATACCATATGCCTGAGACATCTGAATTTAAAATAGATTACTTAGATAAGAAACATCTTTTAGATCTGATAGATTTATGTTTAAGATTCACTAGAGACTTAAAGAACAATCGAGATTCATTTAACAAAATGATTGGTGCCAAAAAGACTTTAGTTACTACAATGGATCGATTCAATATACTTAGTAAATTAGATATGTTCGCTAAAGCCGATAAAGATACTAAACAAGAAGTTAAATCATATCTGGATGTTTCAACTCTGTATGTAGATAGAGTTTATGTTGACGCATTCCTTAATATGACTAACGTGTATTACAATTCTTTGAAATATACGATTTACTTTATCAAAGCCCATCTCACAGCTAAGGAATGAGGATATTACAATGGCAGATGAAAACACAGCTTACACGACGTACAAAAACGGCGGCGACGACTACATGAAGAAAGCTGCTGCAGCGATTAATAATCCTGCGACTGCTTCTGGTAAAGATGGTCGTTTCCAGGCTTACCCCAGCAAAGATGTAAACATGGGTAAAATGTTTGGTAAGTTTAACCAAGTTAATACTCAAGGTGGTTCAGAAATGGCGGGCGAGAAACGCGGTCGTCGTTAAGAAACCTGAGTCAACCAAGGCTTTAGGGCCTTGGTTGACTGTTAATATTTTGACATATATTAAGGAGAATGTAATGCAATCTAGGATTATCAATGATTATCTTTATACAACAATAGAAAAAGATATATCTCCTTCTGGGGAAATAAATGCACAAGTAAATTATGTCGAAAGTATGTTTAAATTTTTAGATAGTTCAGCTGAATCTTTAACTGATCTAGAACGTATTGGTGATATAATTGAAGAACATGAAGTGGGAAAATGTGACTTATCTACAATGAAATTAGTTTCAGTTTCACTTAACCGTTCCTATAAACGATTAGGCATAGACCATAATCAATATCGTTTAAGTAAAGAGGCATTTGACAATCAAGGTCTGCGTAAGTTAGAGTTTGAAATGACAGCTGAAGGTGTGGGATCTGCTGTTCGAAGTGGCTGGGACTCTCTAATAGAGTTCTTTAAAAAGATTATGGCTAAGATTTCTGAATTATGGAAAACTTATACTAAAGCCACAGAGCATCTTAAAATGTTAGTAAAGAATGCTAGACAAAAACTGTTATCCTATAATTCTTCCCCTGATGTCGATGATACCTTTGATGATAAGTCAATTGCAATTGCCTTAAAGATCGGGGATCAATTAGCTATTACTGATCAAATCCAAAATACCCTAAAACTTTGTTCAGTAGTTTTTCCAGTTAATCAATTTTTTACTAAAAAGATGGAAGAAATAAAAACTAATGCTGAAACTGGGGAAACTGAAAAACAAATTAATTCTGAAATAAATATAGCAAAGTCTTTAGGTAATGTTGCTGGTTCTATAATAGAAATTACTGACAAAACTGAGAAAGATACTCTTCCTAGTATTAAAGATAGTAATCGCCTATTAGGTAACGGAGTAGTAATTGCATATATAGGTGAAGGTGATAATTTAACTATAGATATCGAAAAGATAATGTACAATAAAGATGTAACTGATTTTTCATTAGAGGTAGCTCATAAAGAGGATATGAACAGATACCTAGGATCTATTTTAAAGATTGTCCTCAATATAGAACAAATAAGAAACAAAGTAGATTCTGATTCCAAAAGAACTCTAGC
>DZCE01000126.1 GCA_022736375.1 Arcobacter nitrofigilis
AACTCGTAATAAAGTGCATTACTATGCAGATGCTGTTGCTAAAGATTCATTAGCTATGCTACAAGATGCTTACAATACAGCAAATTATAGTGATGAGTCCAAAATAAGGCTATCCCGTGTATTACAAACACTCCTAGGAAGTGGAAAGCCCGAAGCGGTTCAACTTGACGAGCTCACGGAGGTGCTTGGCTACTCACATGAGATTATCACTCAATCAGTATTAGAATTAAAAGAGATGAAAATTATTTCAGATGCTAAAGACCTAAGTTTAAAAATTTCTAAAGACAGTATTGCTACTTACCTAAGATATACTCAAATTGAAAATATTCTTTTTAAATATTTGAGTCAAGATAATAGTCATACGATTAGGCTGAGTGAGCTCAATCAACTCTTACTAGACGATGAAACTATTGATGTAAAAAATGAAAACCTAACTTCAACCATAAAAATACTGCTTAAAAGTTGGAAAGGCGATAAACACCAATTCAAATTTAATAGACTTGATAGACAAAAAGACCTCTGGCATTTTGAATTTATTGATACTGAAAAAATTAAAAAGATTATCGACTACAAACATTATATTGCTTCAAATATCATATCCTTTTTGACAAAAAGCCTTCCAGAGACAAAATCATCAACTAAAGAATTTGTTGAGTTTTCTATGTTGGACCTTCAAAAAGAGTTAAACATTGACAAGCCCAATATATCTAAAATTCTTGACAAGGCATTACTCCATTTGCATGAGCTAAGAATTCTCGAACTTAGAAACGGTCGCTTTATATATTATGCACCATTAAGTATTCAAAAATTTGATAAGATGCTAGCACCTCATAAAAAATATACAAAACTTGAATATAAATCGAGGTTAGAACCCTATTATCAAAGAAAAATGGAGTCTATACATATCATTGGAGAATATTCAACTAAACTTATTAAAGATGCCAATAGAGCCCAAGCATTTATGAAAGACTACTTCACGCTCTCATATAGAGCATTTATAGATAAATATGGTGAGCTAAAAGAAAAATTTAAAAGACCAATGACTGAATATCGTTATAACAAAATCTTTAATTCACTCTCCGATGAGCAAAAAAAAGTTATTGACGATAAAGAGTCTCAAGCTATGATGATTTTAGCAGGACCGGGAAGTGGAAAAACAAAAGTTTTAGTACATAAGATAGCTTCACTTATTCTACAAGAGGATATTAAAGCTGACCAATTTTTAATGCTAACTTATTCTCGTACAGCAATGATGGAATTCAAATCTCGTTTGTTTGAGCTTATTGGGCAACTTGCTTATGACATTGATATTTTTACTTTTCATGGTTTTGCCCTTCAACTTGTTGGTAGGCAAGCAGAATCGGACAAACAAATACTCAAAGAGATAATTTCACTCGCAGCCAAACAAATTAACGATGGCAATATAGAAATTCCATATAAAACTGTAATTGTCTTGGATGAGTACCAAGATATTAATTCAGATGCGTTTGAACTTATAAAAGCACTGGAAAAATCACATGAGCATAAAAAAAGACTGATTGCCGTGGGCGATGACGACCAATGTATTTTAAAGGATGTTAGTGGTGCAGATATAAAGTTTATCACACAGTTTGAAGAAGAATTTGGAATCAATGATGAAGACATTAAATCATATGCACAATATGAACTTTTAACAAACTTTAGAAGTACACAAAATATTGTAGAATATTCTAATAACTTAATTCACACCATAGCTCATCGGTATAAAAAGCACCCTCTTCTCTCTCATTCAAAGCATTTGGGTGAGGTTATTGTTGTAAATTGTGAATCACAACATTTAGAACAACCGGCAATTGAGCAAGTCAAAGAATATATCGAAAAAGATAAAAGTTTCGCAGTCTTGGCTTTTAGTAATAACGAAGTCGCTGATATATACGCACTCCTTCACGATGAAGGTATTCCTGTAAGCTACTTACTTGATAATGAAGGCTTTAAACTAGGTAGTTTAGTAGAAATTCAATTTGTAAATAAGCTTGTACAAGACACAGCGCTTAATGAAGAGATATTATGGGATGCATATGAAAAATCAAAAAAAAGATATGCGGAATCTACAAATTTACCTTTACTTTATCGTGTAATCAAAGGTTTTATTGATGAGCACGAAATATACACACCATCTCTTTGGAAAATTTATTTAGAAGAAATTTCTTCTGAGCAATTAATTAATACTTTTAATAAAGTTTTAGTTTCCACCATACATAAATCAAAAGGCAAAGAGTTTGATACAGTGGTCTTGGTCGCTCACAAAACAGTTTTTGACGACAACTCTATAAGACTCTTCTATGTTGCAATGACACGCGCTAAAAAAAGATTAATAATTGTAACTGACAATAAACAGTTCAATAAGTATTCAACCTCATCAGTTCAAAATAAATATAATTCAGAAATCTATGCTAAACCAACTAGGCAAACATTAGTAATGGGCTTGAAAGACCTCTATATTAGTTTCTATAACGACCAAGACAAACAAAAAATTGACCTAATCACTGGAAGTAAAGCTTCTGTAAAAGAACTCACTCAAGGAAAAGCTTATTATATTGTTCAGAACAATCTATCAATCGCACAATTCTCAAAAAAGATGCAAAGTACGATTAGAAGATATGAAACAAAAGGATATCAAATTGTAGATGTAACTATTGAAAACATAGTTGAGTTCTTTGATGAGCACTCCAATATTTACAGACAATTACCATTGTGTAAAGTAGTGATGGAAACTTTTATTTATATCTAAATATTATATGAAACAGGATCACATAATAACCATATCACTGATTCTCTCAAAGATGTACTAATAAAAACCAATAGTTATTATTCTATCAAAATCGAATTTGAAGGGACGCATCCTATCGATATTGAAAAAGCACGGTAGTATTTACACAAATGAGTTTATTTTAAACCTGCACAAAGAATTTTACCCCAAAAAGTGCTATTAGATTGAAATTAAATCTTTACTTTTTCAAAGAAATACTTTTTTTGGAAGTAACACTACATCACCAACTGCAACATATTGATTTCGATAAGCTAAATCTAAT
>DZCE01000127.1 GCA_022736375.1 Arcobacter nitrofigilis
GTTTCAAAGTTGGTAGACAAGAGCTTCCAAAAGCACTTTCTCCATTTGCTTACTCTGAAGATTGGAATGTATTTAGCAATACTTACAATGCAGCTCTAGTAGTAAATACAGATCTTCCTCAAACAACTTTAGTTGGTGCATTTGTTAGAGATTACAACTGGGTTTCTCCTGCAATGCAAGCACTAACAGGCAAATTGTCCATGAATAACTTTGATGATCCAATCACTGATGATGATGGTATATGGCTGTTAACTGCTCAAAACAAATCAATTACTGATTTGACATTGACAGGTACATACTACCATGCTAATGATGCAATTGACATCTTATGGGCAGATGCACAATATAATGCTGGTTTTGCTAACCTAGGTCTTCAAGGTGGTGCTATAATGCCTGATGCTGCTGGTAGTGATGATACAAATGCATTTGGTGCAAAAATAAGTGGTAAACTTGATATAGTAAACGCTTCACTTGCTTACTCTCATGTTAACGATGGTACTACGCCTATGTTAAATGTTGGTGGTTCTACATCTGTACTTTATACTAACACAGTAGCAAATCAATTGGTACCATTTATGGATATTGATAATGATAAATTTGCTCTTAATGCTAATGCCGATGTACTTGGTGGTAACCTTAGTGGTACATATGCGTTTACATCAGATAATGCAACAAGTGGTGATGATACAAATGAGTTTGATCTTGTTTACTCAGCAAAAGTTACAGATTGCTTAAGTGCATCTCTTGCATATGCATATTTAAGTGATGATGACCTTAGCGTTGATAATGTTAATGTTATCCGTGCTGTTGCTAGATACAACTTCTAAGAATATCTTTTCTTAGGATTTGATTCAATTAAGCTCAAGGCTTTATGTCTTGGGCTTTTTTTATGCCATTTTTTTACCATATTCCCGCATTTTATTCTACTTTTACCTCTTTTTTGTTATCATTACATATGAGATTAATGAACAAAGACAACCATTTTAATATAGCTAACCTAATAACATTTGCAAATATAAGTTCAGGTATGATAGCGATATACTTAGTGACCAATAAAGAGTTTGCAATAGCCGCCATCTTTGCGTGGCTTGCAGGACTATTTGACATCATGGATGGGAAAGTAGCACGAAAATACAATCTATCAACAGAATTTGGTGTCCAACTAGATAGCTTTGCCGATTTCCTCTCCTTTGTGGTAATGCCTACATTTTTTATATTTTACGCATTGCATTATGAAAACGATATGATGAAATTAGCGATTGGAATATTGCTTATATGGTATGTTATTAGTGGTCTTCGCAGACTTGTGAGCTTCAATCTAGCAAATGATGCTGGTGAAGTAAGCAAATACTTCACAGGAGTTCCTACGCCTCTTGGTGCTATTTTACTTTGGGTTGTCTACTTGTTGTATAGCTATGGCACTATCACCAACATAGCAGTTATTGGATTGTTTATATTTATTATTTCTCTTTCATTAAATAGCAAAATTAAAATTCCACATCCATAAATAATGTCACACGAACGCTCGAAAAGCCAACAAATTTCTTCGAAGTATCTCGAAATTTGTTGTAGCGGTTCGTGAGTGTGATGATTTTGGTGCTACCTTTATAAAAAGGTAGTGGAAAGAATTTGCTATACTTTTATAAAAAAGTATCTAAGAAAGATAAAAAGGTTTAAATTGAATAGAATATTAAAACAGATAAATGACTTTAGTGAACTTGTGGCATTTAAACACTCTGTATTCTCTTTACCATTTATATTTATAGCTATGCTTGTAGCGTCAAATGGTTGGTTTGGCTGGTCATTACTGTTTCTAGGTTTATTTGCAGCCATTAGTGCTAGAAACTTTGCCATGGGGGTAAATAGATATCTTGATAGAGATATAGACATACTAAATCCTCGCACAAACAAAAGACCATCAGTAGATGGCAGAGTCAGCAATAGCTCTATGATTATATTTATAGTGATAAATGCTATTTTATTTATAGGTGTATGCTATCTGATAAATCCATTAGCCCTAAAGCTATCAGTTCCATTTCTACTAATTATTGGTGCATATACGATATTCAAGAGATTTAGCTCACTTGCTCATATTGTATTAGGTATTAGCCTTGGTCTTGCTCCCATAGCTGGAGCAGTTGCTGTACTTGGATTTGTGCCAACTTGGTCATTATATCTTGCCATTGGTGTTACATTTTGGGTTGCTGGTTTTGATTTATTATACTCACTCCAAGATATGGAGTTCGATAAAGCAAACAATCTACACTCGATACCATCAAAATTTGGGGCTTCAAAAACGATGAAGATTGCTTTATTGTTTCATATGCTAACAGTTCTATTTTTCGCTATATTTGTCCACAGTGCTGACTTGCATATATATTCATGGTTAGCAGTTGTATTTAGTGGTATTATGCTCTCTTATGAGCATTATTTGGTTCACAAAGACTTTACCAAGATAGATAAAGCATTTTTTACAGTCAATGGCTATCTTGGCTTTATGTTTCTCTTTATGATTATTTTAGATATTGCAACTCATTAATTAAAGTAATTATTACTTCTCAAAGTGAATAACATTTACTTTTTTTCGTTTTGGTTCATCGTCTTGATTATAATCTGCTAGTTTTGCTTTACTTTCAGTAACACTATTACCAGTAGCCGACTTCTTGTATATATCGCTCTTTATATTCGCTAGCAAAACATCACCAACACCTTTTACATCATCAAGCTCTTGCATACTTTTAAATGGTCTAGAACTTATTATCAAATTTGCTTTAGCTTCGCCTATTCCTTTTATTTTCATAAGCTCATCTTTAGTAGCTTTGTTAATCTCCGACAAACCCATAGCATTCAGCATACCAAATAATGGAATAACTAGCAGAATATATCTCATAAATACCATGCAATACCCACCCTAAAAAAGTAATATGCAATATTATACATTTATTTTTATAAAATTAATCAGCATGATTATTAGTAATTTAAATTGGTATTTACATTATAGGGTGTGTTTACCACCTTAAATAAATAATGTCAAGCGAACGCTCGAA
>DZCE01000007.1 GCA_022736375.1 Arcobacter nitrofigilis
ACAAAAATATAAAGATTTGCAAGATATTATTGCAATTCTTGGTATGGATGAGCTAAGCGAAGATGACAAACTTGTTGTTGAAAGAGCAAGAAAGATAGAGAAATATCTATCTCAACCATTCCATGTTGCTGAAGTATTTACTGGTAGCCCTGGTGTTTATGTAACACTTGATGAGACTATCACAGGATTCAAAGGTCTTTTAGAGGGTAAATATGATGATATGCCAGAAGCGGCATTCTATATGGTTGGAGATATGAGCCAAGCAGTTGCTAAATATGAGAAAATGAAAGCAAAAGCTAAATAAAGGAAACTAAATGGAGTTACTAAAACTTGAAATAGTTACGCCAAATGGTGTAATTTTTGATAAAGATGTCAAGCAAGTTACCCTTCCAGGTAGCGAGGGTGAATTTGGTGTTCTTGCTCGTCATGCATCATTGGTCTCACTCCTAACTACTGGTGTTATCGTGATTGAAACAAAAGAGAATAAAACAATAGCTGTTGCAATTAATTCTGGATATGTAAAAGTAGAAGAAGAGAAGACAACTTGTATTGTTGATGGTGCTGTTGCACTTGATGGCGAAGATAATGACATATCAAAAGCTCTTGAGTCTGCAAAAGAGTTATTGAAAAGTACAGAAGCTTCAAATATTGCAATTGCATCTGCAATTACTAAAGTTGAGCAAATGGCAAAAATAATCTAATTATGATTGGATATATAGCGGGAAGCAGTTTTATTACCATATTGGTTTTACTGGTTCTTTCTGTATATTTTATTGTTACCTTTTGGGTTTTTATAGATAGATTTAGACTACTTCGTAATCGTATAGATATTGAAGCTATGTCTCTTAAATCTCTCTATAAGGGTCTAACTAATAGTTCAAGTGAAAACTCTATTTTTAGCACATATATTAAACAAATTTCATCCCCAACCACCACTATTCTTGAAATTGCAGCTTCTGATGCCGTAAGACTTGCTACTAAAAATCTAACATTACTTTCTATAATAGCATCTACATCTCCATTTATTGGTCTGTTTGGTACCGTTGTTGGGATACTTGAGACTTTTGGTAAATTAGCAAACCAACATAGTGCTGCATTAAATGTTGTTGCACCTGCAATTTCTGAAGCTCTTGTAGCAACAGCTGCTGGTATTTTGGTTGCAATATTTGCTTATTCATTCCATTTGATTTTAAAAAGACAAGCGTATGAGCTTAGTTCTTTACTTACATCTCAATCAAAAATGCTACTCTCTAAATTAGAGACAACCAAAAAGGTTTAAAGTGTTTAGCTGGGATGATGATCCAGATTTGAATATTACTCCTCTTATGGATGTAATGCTTGTTTTAATGGCTGTACTTATGATTGTAGCACCTACTATGACTTATGAAGAGAAAATTAAATTGCCAATAGGAACAAAAAGTTCAAAATTGGGAAATCAAAAGCAATTTACGATTCGAATAGATAAAGATAAAAAAATATATATAGATAATAGTGTATATTCATTTTCAAACTTTGCACAAGAGCTTCAGGTTAAATCGGCTATGTACGATAAAACCAGTAGTGTATATATAAGAGCTGATGAATCATTGCCATATAGGGATGTAATGCTTATATTGAGACATGTTAAGAGTTCTGGATATCAGAATGTGGCATTGATTACAGAATAATGAGAAGCACTTTTACATATACGAGTGGTATTATGGCAGTCGCAATATATCTCCTTGTTGTTTTTATTGCTTTTTTTATGTTTGACACTAATCAGGAAACTATTATTGAGAAAAATAAAATAGAAAAACAAAAAGTAGAAGAAATAATCGCGATAGATATGAGTAAAATAGAATCGCTAGATGAAAAAGAAGTTGATAACAAACCAGCACCACCACCAGAAGTAAATAGCCAATCAAGTAGCATAATTAAAGAGCAACAAGAGCAAAAACAAGAAAAAGTGATTCAAGAAGTGCCAAAAGAGATAAAAGAAGTAGAACAAAAAAAAGTTATAGAAGAAAAAATTGAGCCAGTTATTGCTACAAAAACTCCAGAAATTGCCAAAGTCATCAAAGAAGTAAAAATAAAAAATGTTAAGATTGAAGCACCAATAATAAAATCTGTTAAAAATGATGATTCTAAAACTTCAAATGCAAAAGATTTGTTCTCAAATATAAAAACACAAAATATAGATGCCAAAAAAGATAAACTAAATGCAAAAGATATGTTTAGTAAAATAAATCATAAGGAAGCAGCATCGCCTTTAAAAAATAGTTCGGAAATTATAAATAGTAGTAAAACAAGTGGTGTTGGGGCTACTCAAAATGCCACAGGAGATGGCAATAAGAAGCAAGAAGGAGTTCCTCCAGAGTATATCAGTAGTATTAAAAAAAGATTAAACGCATGGCCAGCAAGTGAACAATATTACGGAGAGACCGCAACGGTTAATTATGTTGTTAAAACAAGTGGAGCATTTACTTTTACAGTTACTGCTAATAATAGAGCTTTTAAGGAAGAGCTGGTAGAATATTTAAGCGGATTGCAGACTAGAGGATTTGAACCACATGGTGGTGGAAGAGCTTGGAGTTTTAAAACCACATTCACAGCAGGAGATTAAAATTGAAATATTTAATAATGATAATAGGATGTGCTAGCTGGTTATTTGGAGCAGTTGATGCAGAATTTACAATGTCAAAAAGTATTGGAAATAAAGAAAAGCTAACAATTATTGATTGTAGTAATATTACAAATAGTAGCAAAAAAGATAAAGTTTTTAAAATTTTTAAATCAGATTTTAGTTTAAGCGGAAGCTTTGTTCCAGATACTACTTATCGTATTGGTGATTTTGATTCCAAAGTTGTTCCAGCAGAATTTAAGAATAAACCGTACCTATTTAAATATTTACTAATTGATCAATCAAATGGGGTAGAGTTAAAAGTGCTACTTCAGAAAAGTACAAATGGTGAAATTCTATTTAGTAAAAACTATGCACTGGGTAGTAGCAATCAATATCCATTCTTGATACATAGGTCTATTAGTGATATAAATAAAGCAATGGATAGGGATAATTTGAGCTGGATGAATAAATTTGTTATATTGTCAAAAGTTAGTTCATCTGGTAAAAGTCAAATTATTCTATCAGACTATACCATGACTTATAATAAAATAATAATGAGTGGTGGATTAAATATTTTCCCAAAATGGGCAAATTCAAATCAAGATAAGTTCTACTATACAGATATGAATGGGGATGTACCATCGTTGTATCTTGTGGATATGAATAGTGGTAAAAAAACTTTTATTATAAAATCAGATGGTATGCTTGTATGTTCGGATGTAAATAAAAATGGTCAGAAAATATTACTTACTATGGCTCCATATGGTCAACCTGATGTGTATGAATTAACAGTTGCAACAAATGAAATAAGAAAAATAACAGATTACAGTGGCATAGATGTTAGTGCTAGATATGGAGCTAATGATAATGAAATCATATTTGTATCAAATCGTTCAGGTAAAGCAAATATATACAAAAAATCATTTACAAGTCCATCTGTAATACTAGCAACAAATCATGGCTCATACAATAATACATTTGATTACAATAACAATAAAATGGTATTTTCTAGTAGGGAGTCTCAAGGTGCATTTAATATTTATTTACAAAGCGCCAAAAGCAATAAACCAGTTCCATTAACTAGTTCTGGTGATAATCAATATCCAAAGTTTTTATTCAATAGTAATGTAGTTTCATATGTGAAACAACAAGGTAATAGTAGTAAAATAGGATACATAAATACAAATAACTTTCAAGGTGAATTATTTGATTTTAATGGTAAAATACAATCTCTAGATTGGTAGAGATAAAAGGATTGTTTATGAATAAAATTTCAAAATTAATATTATTGTTTAGTGTTATGTTATTGCTTGATGGATGTACACAAAATGCACCTGTATTAAGTACAAATAGTGATGAGTTAAAAACTAACGCTACTATAATCAGTGATGACAGTAATGTGACTGGTGGAAATATGATTGGCATAACAGATAGTCCAAGTGGTGGAACTTTGGGTAGAACACCAAATGGTGCCAGCGAAATGAATAGTGGGAATATATACAATAGTAGCAGTGATGGTTTTGCTAGTTTATATTTTGATGTTAACTCATATGGCATCAGTAGTGATATGCAAACTAGAGTCGATAAAAATATTGCTAATTACACTAAAAATCCAATGAATATCAAAATAACAGGGAACTGTGATGAATCAGGAACAGATGAGTATAATTATGCTTTAGGATTAAAGAGAGCTAAAGCAATCAAAGATGCTATGATTTCAGGTGGTGTAGTCGAAAATACTATTGCAATTGTTTCTCTTGGTGAAAGTACACCAGTATGCACAGAAGATACTGAGGAGTGCAAAATGAGGAATAGAAGGGTTGATATCAAGAAGGCTAATTAATGAGTATAATCAAAAAAATAACCGTACTATTTATATTTATCTTGTGTTATCAAATAACAGCCGCTCCTGTAAATAGTATAATGCTTGAGCAAAAGGTTGTGGAGCATAGTGAGCAGATTGATGGCATGCGAAGTATTGTAGATGGATTAAATGAAAAAGTACATCAATTATCATCCGCAAATGAAATAATGCAACAAGATGCGAAACGAAATAATGAGTTACTTTTTGAGCTTAGAGAGAGAATTGATAAAATAAATCAAAACTATGTTACAAAAGATGAATTAATGAAAATTCAAAAACAGCCAACAATTATGACCAAAAATGATAAAGTAAAAACAATAGAAACCAAGGAAAGTGCTAAAACTAAAGAAGAGTACTACAAAGATGGTTTGAGTCAATATAAAGCCAAAAAGTATGATGATGCAAAAGTTAATTTCAAACAATCAGCTATTTTGAAATACAATGAAGCTTTATCATATTACTATCTCGGTGAATGTTCTTATTATCTAAAATCATATAATGAAGCTGTAGGATATTATAAAAAAAGTGTTGGTATTAAAGATGATGCTAGCTATATGGATGTTTTGTTGTTGCATACTGCAATATCACTTGAGAATACTAATGCAATTAAGCAAGCGAAATTATTTTATGAAATGGTTATAACAAAATACCCAACTTCAAATAGTGCAACTATAGCAAAAAAGAAATTATCAACTTTAAAATGAAAAGCTAAGGCATGATAAAGTTTGCTTAGCTACAATGACAAAATATAAATAAAATGGAGAAAAAATGAAAATAGAATTAGAAAATAGCGTTGTAGGTATTGAATATACACTAACAGAGGCTGGCGGTACTACAGTAGTAGATAGTAATAAAGGTGCAGAGCCGTTAGTATTTATTACTGGAAAAGGAAATATTATACCTGGTCTTGAAAAAGCATTAACTGGAATGAGTGTCGGTGAGTGTGGTGATGTTATGGTTAAAGCTGTTGATGCTTATGGTGAAGTTAGCGAAGAGGCACTTCAAACCATTCCTAGAGATCAATTTGAAGGGATTGATTTAGCTGAAGGCATGATGCTTTACGGTCAAGGTGAACATGGACAAACAGTACAAGTAATGGTAAAGAGCTTTACTGATAAAGAAGTTAATGTTGATTTTAATCATCCATTAGCTGGGAAAGATTTGATGTTTAATGTTACTATTCTAAGTGTTAGAGAAGCAACAGCTGATGAATCAATGAGTGGTCAAATTGCAAATAATGATAGTTGTGGAACTGGTCATGGCGAGAAGAGTGGTGGTTGTTGTGGTGGTGGTCATTGTCACTAGGCACTTAAGATATCTCTACTCGGAGATATCTTTAAAATATTCATAAAATATAAAAAATTCTTTATCATTTTAATATACAAACTCACTATAATGTCAAAAAAATATGGAGTGCCAAAAAGATGATAATAAAAATAGATACAAATTCACAAGAGTTCAAAGATGAACTTGAAAAAACAGTTAAATTTACAGATAAAGTCTGTGCACAATTTAATTTCGTCTACAATCCAGAAAATGAGATAAATGAATCAGTTACCATGGGATTGGCAAGAAATAAAATGATATATGGCAAAAGATATTGTCCTTGTTTTATGGTTGAGGGTGAAACAGAAGAAGAGAGAAAAGCTGCCGATAATAGGATATGTCCTTGTAAGCCAGCACTTGAAGTTGAGATACCTAATGATGGATATTGTCACTGTGGAATATTCTGTACTCCAGAGTATGCATCAAAACATACTATTGAACTAGGTGCAATTATTGAAGCTCATCAACATACAAGAGGATTGAGCAAAGAGGAGTGTGAAGCACTTCTTGACCAAAGAGATATTGATGGAGATGAGTTAATAGCACTACTTGAGGCTAGAGAGCAAGGTAATATTGATTTTATACTTGTTGATAATAGGGAGTGGATGGAAAATAAGTCTCAAAGAATTGTTGGAACAGATTTCTTGATACCTACAACATCATTTTATCAATCTTTGGAACAAATAGAAGATAAAAAGAACATTAAAGTAATAGTATATTGCTTTAGTGGTAGTAGGAGTGCATATTGTCAGCAAATTATGGTGAAAATGGGATATGCTAATGTCACAAATCTTGCATATGGTATCTCTTCGTTTAGAGGTGATGTAGAGCAGGGCTGATTGCTTAATATTGAAATGGTATAATACCTTTATTATTAACAAAGGAAATTTATGTCATTAAAGTGTGCATTCGTATTTGCAGGTCAAGGTTCTCAGGCAATTGGAATGGGGAAAGATTTTTTTGAAAATAGCCAAATAGCTAAGGATATTTTTACAGAGGCAAAAGATAGAACGGGTATAGATTTTGAAACTCTTATGTTTAATGAAAATGAAAATTTGGCTCAAACAGAATTTACTCAACCAGCAATATTGCTTGTTAGCGTTATCGCACACAAGCTTTTTGTGAACGAAACATCAATCAAGCCAGTAATAACTCTAGGTCACTCTTTAGGTGAATTTTCAGCTCTTGCAGCTGTGGGTGCTTTGGATATTATAGATGCGGTGGAACTTGTAAATCTCAGAGGCAAACTAATGAGCGATGCTTGTGCAAATCAAGAAGTTGGTATGCTTGTTAGTCTTGGACTTGATGATGCAACTGTTGAAGATATTTGTCAGAAACAAAGAGACAATGGAAAACAAGTCTGGGCTGTTAATTATAATAGTGATGGACAGATCGTCATAGCAGGAATAAAAAAAGACCTTGAAGAGTTAGTAGATGTACTTAAAGAAGCGAAAGCAAAAAGAGCGATGCTTTTAAATATGTCAGTAGCATCACATTGTCCACTTCTTCAAAGTGCTTCTGCTCCGCTCGAGGCAAAGCTAAGAGAAGTTTTGAAAGATAATTTTATAGCTCCAATTGTATCAAATGTAACTGCAAAAACTTACTCTACCAAAGATGAGGCACTTGATTTGTTGCCAAAGCAACTAGTTATGCCTGTATTTTATAAACACTCAATAAAAAATATAGATGATGAGATAGATTGTTATATTGAGTTTGGACACGGTAATGTGCTAAAGGGACTTAATAAGAGTTCAAGTTCAAAACCACATTTTAATGTAAGTGATATGGCTAGCTTGGAAGCTACCGTTGCCGCGATTAAAGATTTGCAAGCATGAGTAAAATCGCAATAATGGGGGCAATGAGAGAAGAGATAGCCCCACTTTTAGCATGTGTTGAGAATATCAATGAGATAGAGTATGCCAACAATGTTTATTACGAGGCTATATATAGAGGCAAAGATATTGTAATAGCATATTCTAAAATAGGCAAAGTATTTTCAACTCTTACGGCAACTATTTTAATAGAAAAATTTGGCTGTCAAACGCTTCTTTTTTCTGGTGTTGCTGGTGGCATCAGCGGTGAGTTAAAAATCGGGGATTTGATAATAGCAGATGGACTTTGTCAGCACGATCTTGATATTACAGCTTTTGGTCATCCATATGGATATGTGCCAGAGGGCGAAGTGTGTATACCAACAGATGTTGGACTTAGGATGATAGCACAAGAAGTTGCAAAAGCCAAAGGTATCACTCTCAAAGAGGGAGTTATTGCCACTGGTGATCAGTTCGTCTCTTGTAGCGAGAAAAAGGCATGGATAGAGCAGACATTTAAAGCTGACGCATTAGAGATGGAAGGGGCTAGCGTGGCAACTGTATGTAGCGCCTTAAATGTTCCATTTTTTATCCTAAGAGCAATTAGTGACACAGCTGATGGAAACGCAGATATGGATTTTGATAAATTTTTAGAGAGTAGTGCAAAAATAAGTGCAGGATTTATACTAGATATGGTGGAAATGATTTGAACGAAAACAAAACAAAAGTAGCAAAGATTAGTAAAAAATTATTACGAACTATTGGTAGGACAAATGCTACATATAAACTAATAAATGAAGGCGATAAAGTATTGATAGGGCTAAGTGGAGGTAAGGATTCACTAGCACTTATTCATGCAATTAGCCATATGCACAGGCATGCACCATTTAAGTTTGAATTTGAAGCAGTAACCATAAACTACGGTATGCCAAATGAGCAATATAATGCTCTAAGTGAACACTGCCAAGAGTATGGAATACCACATAATGTGTTTGAGACAAATATATTTGATGTTTCGCAAGATGCCATTCGTCCAAATAGCTCATTTTGTAGTTATTTTTCACGCATGAGAAGAGGTGCATTGTATAGCTATGCGCAGAATGGTGGATTTAACAAAGTAGCGTTAGGACATCATTTTGATGATATGGCTGAGAGTTATTTCATGAATATGTTTTACAATGGCACAATGCGAACTCTAGCCCCAATATATAAAGCTGATAGAGGATTTCATCTAATTAGACCACTCATAATGGTACGAGAGTCTCAAACTAGAGGTTTTGTGGAAGACAATGCTCTTGTAGCTATCGGGGATGAGGCTTGTCCAGCTATGCTAAAAGATGTTAAAGCTCCATACGCTAGAGCAAAAACAAAAGAGTGGCTTAGAGATATGGAGAAGGAAAATAAAAATTTATTTAAAATGCTACAAGCATCACTGGGAAATATTCAAGATGATACATTTTTGGATAGCACGCGATGGAAAAGGGACGACATATGAGTATAAATGAGTTTATTGCGACACAGAATGGTCGAATAGATAGGGTTCTTGCAACACACCTTGAAGTTAGTAGAAATCAAATAGAAAAACTTATAGAAAGTGAATTTGTAAGCATAGGTCAAAAACTAGTTACAAAAACTAGCCAAAAAGTGCTAATTGGGGATAAAATAATATATACTCTACCAGAAGTGGTAAAAAAAGAGGCAGTTGTTGTTGATTTTGATGTTGAAGTTATTTATGAAGATGAGTACCTGCTTGTAGTTAATAAGCCTAGCGGTCTTGTTGTTCATCCAGCACCTAGTGTGAAAGAGCCTACACTTGTAGATTGGCTTATTGCAAGAGGTATTTCTCTCTCAACAATATCAGGCGAGGAGAGGCACGGTATAGTGCATCGTATTGATAAAGAGACAACAGGTGCATTGGTAATAGCAAAAAGCAATGAAGCTCATGAAAAACTAAGTGTCCAATTAGAAGATAAAAGTATGGGTAGGATATATGTTGCTTTGGTTGATTATCCACTTAAAGATAGTTGTGTTGTGGATGCACCAATAGCAAGAAGTCCTCATAATAGACTAAAAATGGGAATAGTAGATGGTGGCAAAAATGCCAAAAGTGCATTTGCAAAGCTAGTTTCAAATGAAAAAATTGAACTTATTGCAGCAAAATTATTTACAGGTAGAACACATCAAATCAGAGTACATCTTGCCTCATTAAATAGGCATATCCTTGGAGATAAATTATATGGTTATGTTGGCAGAGAGATACCAAGAGTTTTTCTGCATGCAAGAGTGCTCTTTTTCATCCATCCAATTAGCGGTCAATACATGGAATTCGTTGCACCAATGCACGATGATATGAAGAGTTATATAATTAATAATTTTAATGACAGTAGTTTTGAGACAATAGAAAAAGATTATTTAAAGGAAGCATTCAGTGCCACACATTAGGACAAAATTCAAGCCATTTGACGAAGTAATTGATATCGCTAGTGAACTTGATATAGTTGAATTCGTAGCAGTCGAACAAGACAATAAAGAGATTATTTTTGGCTTAAACTACAAAGATGAGAATTTCTTATTAGTATATCGTGCTATTGAATCTGGAGCACTTCTAAAATATGAGAAAATAACAAGACCATTAAAGCTAGCTACATTAAAAGAGGCACTTGAAAAGCTTTGTACCGAGCTTAGACTAGAAGTTCTAGATAGCAATATTACAACAACTAGACAAAGACCACCACTATTTGCATCTAAATATTACAAAAGAATAGAGAGTTTTAGCGATATAGAGTTTACTCATGATAAAGTCTCCATCGAAGTAGGATTTGGAAGTGGTAGACATATACTCTATCAAGCAAATACAAATCAAGATACACTTTATATCGGTATAGAGATACATACACCATCGGCGCAACAGCTACTTAAACAAATTGAAATACAAGGTCTGAATAATATATGGGTAGTAAATTATGATGCAAGACTGTTTTTTGAGATGCTACCACCCAATATAGCTAGTCAAGTGTTTGTTCATTTTCCAGTTCCGTGGGACAAAAAACCACTTAGGAGAGTAATTAGTAGCTCATTTACCAATGAGGCTTTGAGAATACTAGATATAGATGGAACGCTAGAGCTTCGTACCGATAGTGACTTGTATTATAAGTATGCGTTTGATGTGTTTAGCATGCTTCCTAAATTAAGCATGAATATCAATAAAAATCATGCTTTGCCTGTTATGAGTAAATACGAAGCTAGATGGGTCAGACAAGAAAAAGATATCTATGATGTAGTAATAAAATGTGAAGAAAAATCAAACAAAAAAGAGCAAGAATATAGCTTTTTGTTTGGCGATTTTGGATATAATATATTGTTAAAAAATACAATTTCAAAAGATAGTTTTATATACGATGATTATTTTGTTCATTTTGAGTCAATTTACATGATTGGTACTTTTGGATTAATTATAAAATGTGCTTTTGGTAGCTTTGAGAGACCTGAGCATAAGTATATTATACTCACAGACAATAAAGTAGCGTATTATCCATCTTTGCCGATAGCGTCAAAAAGTAATTATAACGCTCATTTAAAAATAAAGGAGTTTTTGAATGTCAACAATCATTGAGGCAAAGAATATGACATTGTCTTATAATAATGGAAAAACTGACATTATACAAAATGTTAATTTTAAAATAAACAAAGGTGATTTTGTATTTATAACTGGACCTAGTGGAAGTGGTAAGTCTACTCTACTAAAATCACTTTATGGTCAAATTAAACCTAGTAGCGGTAGCTTAATAGTTGGTGGCATAGAAATGTCATCAGTTAAAAAATCAAAGCTACAAGAGCTTCGTACACATTTAGGTATTGTTTTTCAAGATTATAAGCTTATAAATGAATGGACTGTATCAAAGAATGTAGTGTTGCCACTTGTGATTGCTGGATACGCTCTTGATGTTCAAAAATCACAAGCACAGAGATTGCTGGGGCATGTTAAATTAGCAGATCATGGCGATAGATATCCATTGGAGCTAAGTGGTGGAGAGCAGCAAAGGGTTGGAATTGCAAGGGCTTTAGCAAGAAATCCATTAGTCATACTTGCTGATGAGCCAACTGGTAATCTAGATGAATATTCATCAAATGTTATTTGGGATTTGATGGAAAATGCTTGTGAGCAACTTGAAACAACAGTATTGATTGTTACACATAGAATTCCAACTATATTTTCTCTTAGATATAGACATTTTATAATAGAAAACAAGGGTCTATATGAAATTCATTAAAAATCATCTTATGTTTATATTGCCACTTATGACAATACTGTTAGGAATTCAATTTTACTTGGTTTTTGATAGAATGACAAGTGGTTATGAGGAGAGACTTAGAGATGGATATTCAATTTTAGTTGTTACAAATGAACCTGTTAGCATCAATGAATTTAAGTCATTAAATGCCAAAGTATCTAAAAGTTCCAAAATTGAAAGAAATGAAATTTTGCAAGAAATTTCCATCGGTCAAGATCCTATAGACACCAAAGCTATTCTTGATGCCTTGCCTAATTTCTATACATTAAAATTAACAAATTATTTAGATACAAATAGTCTAGAGAAGGTAAAAAAAGATTTAGAGAAAAGTACAAAAATCAAACGAGTTGAGACATTTGGAAGTGATTACAGCTCAAATTATAAACTTTTTAGTTTTATAAAGTTTATTTTAAAAGTTTTTATATTTTTCATGGCAACTATCAGCATTTTTTTAATTATAAAACAAATGGAAGTTTGGAGTTATATTCACAAGGAAAGAATGCAGGTTATGGAAATTTTTGGTGCACCAATGATATTAAAAACAGGTATTTTATTTCGTGTTGCCATAGTTGATGCATTGATAGCAACACTATTCATTGTTGCATTTTTTATTATATTAGGTAACATTTGGGCGCCAAGTAGTGGGGTTGAGGTTGTAATGCAAAATCATGCTAGCATTTTTCACAATAGCGATATTCTGATTTTATTATTCAGTTCACTTGCAATAGTTGTAACTTCTGTATTGATTGTAGTGTTTGGATTGCATGGTGAAGATGAATGAGATTAACTTTATTTTTAGTTTTAATTGTAAATTATGCATTTGCAACATCAACTATTGATAAAATACAAATATCAAACACTGAATTAAAAAAGAGTGACAATGAATTAAATCAAATAAATCAAAAGTTACAGAATACAGAAGGAAAAATTTTTAAAACAGAAAAAGATATTTTAACAATCGATACAAAACTAGATGAACTCTCAAAAAATAACACTAAAGTAGAAGCAGATTACAAAAAATTAACAAATGAATTAAGCCTACATACTCAGCAATTAGAACAAATAAATAATATAGTAAAAAATAAAAAGTCATCACTTGTAAAAATGTTAAGTGAGAATTTATCACTAGCAACAGCTATGAAGAAAACGGATCACAATACGCAAGAATCCGTAATATCACAAGAGATATATAATAAATACAGGCAGCATAATCAGGTATTATTAGCTAAATTAAAAAATGAAATAGCTATTCTTGAGATTAAACGATTAGAACAACAAAGAATGTCTGATGCAACTAAGCAGTCGCTTGTGGGTATAAAGGTAATGAGAAATCAATTTTCAACACAAAAAAAATTAAAAGTTTATGCCGTTCAAAAGCTCAATAAGGAAGAGGATACATACAAAAATAATCTTAAGGCTATATCAAGTAAGCAAGATGCTTTGCGAGAAACACTGGTTAAGCTTAATATTCTAAGAGGATCTGAAATTGAAGAAGCTAGAAAAAGAGCTGCCGCACAACAATTAGCTATTAAAATTGAAACAGAAAGAAAAAAACGACTTAGACAGCAAATAGCTGATGCTAAACGCTCTGGAAAAAAAGTTGATTTGAAAAAATTAGAAGCCAATAATAAAAGTATTCAGGTTGAAAAAATTAATTCATCATACAAAGCAGAACGGACTTATAGTTATCAAGGCGGTAAGACTATATCCCCCATTAATGGTGCAAGTGTTATTAAGAGATTTGGAACATATGAAGACCCAGTGTATAAAATAAAAATTTTTAATGAGTCAATTACTCTTAAGGCACCATCAGACAATTGTGATGTTGTGAGTGTTCTCAATGGAAAGGTTGTATTTGCGGGAAGTAGTAGTATGCTGGGAAATGTAGTGGTTGTTGCACATGCTGGAAATCTTCATACAGTTTATGCTGGTCTATCTATTATACCATCTAGTGTTACAGCAGGAACAAATGTACCAAAAGGCTATGTAATTGGAAAAGTAGCAAAAAAACTTATATTTGAAGCTACTAAAAATTCTAAACATATTGATCCGCTAAAATTAATTCAAGTATAATCACTTTAAACGCCATCTAAATGATTTTTAGCTATAATAAAACAAATATAGAGGGGTGTACTTTGACAAAAAGAATTTTAGTAAAATTTTCAGGCGAAGCTTTAGCTGGTGAGAATGGTCATGGTATTGATACGAAAATTTTAAATTTTATTGCTGGTGAGATCAAAGAACTTGTTGAAAATGGATTTGAAATAGGTATTGTTGTTGGTGGTGGAAATATTATAAGAGGTGTTAGTGCTGCTGCTGATGGAATAATTAAGCGTACAAGCGGTGATTACATGGGTATGCTTGCAACTGTTATTAATGGTGTTGCAATTCAAGAAGCTTTAGAGCATATTGGACTTGATGCTAGACTTCAATCTGCTATTGATATGCAAGAGATTGGTGAATCATTTATTGTTAGACGAGCAATTAGACATCTTGAAAAAGGACGAGTTGTTGTGTTTGCTGGGGGTACAGGAAATCCATATTTTACAACTGATACTGCAGCAACATTAAGAGCTTCAGAGATAGAGGCATCACTACTTGTAAAAGCAACAAAAGTAGATGGTGTGTATGATAAGGATCCAAAGAAATTTGATGATGCTATAAGATTGAATACATTGACATATGATGAGGCATTGAGCGATCATATTAAAGTAATGGATGACACTGCAATAGCTTTGGCAAAAGAAAACGGTCTGCCAATTGCTGTATGTAATATGTTCCATGCGGGAAATCTGTTAGCAATAGCAAATGGCGATTATTCGTTATGCTCAATAGTAAAATAAAATAATATCTAAAAGGTACAAATATGTTAAGAATAGAACAAATTACAGCTAAAGCTCTTGAAAAAGTAGATAACGATAAATATTTGCTTACAGTAGCAGTAAGCAAGAGGTCAAATGAGTTAGCCAATGGTGCTCATCCACTAATAGCGATTGATAGTAAAAAAATTAAATTTACAGATATAGCTCTTCAAGAGATAGCTGAGGGATTAATAGTAGTATCTTGCGAGAATTAGAATATTGTGAAAAGATTTTTAGATGAAATATCTAGTTGTATTACAATTGATGGTGCTAAAAAACTTTTATATTCACAATTAAAAGGTAATAGCATACAGGTCTCCAAGGCCTTGGATGTTTCCATAGAATTACACGATAAGCAGTTCAGGAAAAGTGGAGAACCATATGTTGTTCATCCTATATTAGTTGCAACTATTACAGCTTTTGTAAGCAATGATGAAACAATGGTGCAAGCAGCCCTATTGCATGATGTGGTAGAGGATACCAGTTTTACTATAGATGATGTTTATGATACTTTTGGTGAAGATGTGGCTCATCTTGTTGAGGGGCTGACAAAGATAGTATCCATTAGGGATGAAAAACTTATTCCTTCTGCTTCAAATGAAAGACTTATTAGCTCAGCACTTTCATTTAGAAAGATGCTTGTAGCATCAATTAAGGATGTACGAGTACTAGTTATCAAATTGTGCGATAGACTGCACAATATGATGACAATATCGGCGTTAAGTCCAGAAAAACAACTCCGTATAGCCGAAGAAACTTTAGTGGTGTATGCTCCTATCGCTCACAGATTGGGAATATCAAAAGTAAAAAACATATTAGAAGATTTAAGTTTTCAGATTATATATCCAGATGATTATGCGAAATTGAAAGATACTATATCTAGTAACAATCAAAACTTACAAATTAAGTTAAACGATTTTATTTTCAAAGTTGAAGATACTTTAAAAAAATCAGATATTAATATTCAGAATTTTGAGATAATAGGAAGAGTTAAGCATAGTTATTCAACATATCTAAAGATGCATAGAAAAGGTATAGATTTAGATGAAGTATTGGATTTATTAGCTGTAAGAGTCATTACCCAATCATCTCTTGAGTGTTATAGTGTTCTGGGTAGTTTGCATCTTAATTTTACCCCACTAATTTCTCGCTTTAAAGATTATATTGCACTACCAAAAGAGAATGGTTATCAGACTATTCATACAACATTGTTTGATGAGCAGGGCATTGTTGAAGTTCAAATAAGAACTAGGGAGATGCACAATCTAGCAGAGTATGGTGTTGCTGCACATTGGAAATATAAGAGTGGTGGTTCATCTATTAAACTGGGTTGGCTTGAGGGTCTGCAATACCAAAATGAATCAGCTGAAGAGTTTTACGAACTTGCAAAAGGCGATTTATTTAGCGAAGATATATCAGTATTTTCCCCAAAAGGCGATCATTTTACACTTCCAAAAGGTTCTGTTGCATTAGATTTTGCTTATGCTGTTCATACTCATGTTGGATCATCTGCAAATAGTGCTTTGATAAATAAGCAAAAGGCTTCACTTTTGGCACCTCTTAAAAATGGTGACATAGTTAGAATAATAACAGGTGAAGAGATAAGCTTTCATTGTTCTTGGCTCGATAGCGTAAAGACATCAAAGGCAAAAGAAGGTATTAAAAATATCTGTAAAGATAGAATAAAGCAGTGTGACAAGTATACAGCATATAATATTTTATTTGGAATATTTGACTCTACAAAATCAGATATTATAAATAGTGTAAAAAGCTTAGGGCTAGAGACTATAATTTACAAAATTCCTAGACAATTAGATAGATTAAAAGAAAAAGTCGAGCTAATAGCTGTAAAACTAGAAAAGAAAGAGATTAGAGGCTGGGAGCTATTTAAAAAAGGTTATAAAAAACCTTGGCTGAAAAGTATTGAGTTATTTAATATTTACTCCAATAAAAATATAGATAATGTTGAATTTGATTACTGTTGCCACCCAAAAACAAATGATGAAATAGTTGCATTTTATGAAAATGGAAAGGCGTTAGTGCATCATAAACTATGTACAAAAGCTTACGAGATGATGACAAGCGAAATGGAAATGGTGTATATAGAATGGAAAGAATCTAAGCTCTCAAGATATAGATTGATTATCAGTTTGCAAAATCAAAAAGGCTCACTAGCCTCTGTTTTATCAACACTTTCTAAACTAAATTTAAATCTAATAAATATTGAGCTTGGAATCAAGAGAAGTGATAAGGCTGAATATTGTCAAATAGATATTGAGAGCTTTGAATCAAAAAAATCAGTTTTAGAGTATAAAATTTCACAAAAACATAAATTGATTGAGATTATTGGTCTTGATGATGCATATAATAATTAGAATTAAGGGTATAAAATATGATAGATAAAGCACTAGTAGAGATACAAAGAGGTACAGCAGAGATTATAGATTTACAGAGAATAGAGGCACTTGTTCGTGCGTACTATTTAAATGGAACAGTCTATACGGTAAAAGCTGGATTTGATCCAACTGGAGCTGATTTGCATCTTGGTCATACTGTATTATTGCAAAAATTAAAGGTTTTTCAAAAGCATGGAGCTAGGGTGCAGTTACTTATTGGTGATTTCACCGCAACAATTGGAGATCCAACTGGCAAGAGTGAAACAAGGAAAATCATTGACACTGATACAATAATAGCAAATGCAAAAACATATCAAGAGCAGGTGTTTGCAATACTTGATAGAGAGAAGACAGATGTTGTTTATAATTCTACTTGGCTTGAAAAGCTAGGAGCAAGTGGTATTGTGGCACTTAGTAGTTTATTTAATGTTGCTAGAATGTTAGAGCGAGATGATTTTGAGAAGAGATATAAATCAAATCAAAGTATATCAATATCAGAATTTTTATATCCACTTTTGCAAGGCTATGATAGCGTTGAGCTTAAAAGCGATATTGAAATAGGTGGAACAGATCAGAAGTTTAACCTTTTAATGGGTAGGCATCTTCAAAGAGCTTATGATATCGGAAAAGAACAAGCCGTTCTTATGATGCCGATACTTGAAGGGCTTGATGGAGTTCAAAAGATGAGCAAATCACTAAATAATTATATTGGTATTACTGAGCTACCATCAGCAATTTACGCTAAAACACTATCTATTTCTGATGAATTAATGTGGAGATATTATAATCTATTGAGCGATAACAGTATTGAAGATATTGAAAAAATAAAATATGATGTTTCTACTGGTACTCTTCATCCAAAAATAGCAAAAGAAAACCTTGCAATTGAGCTTGTTAAAAGGTTTTATAATGAAGAGTTGGCTATTATAGCAAAAGAGGATTTCGATAAGGTTTTTAAATCAAACGAAATACCCTCAGATATTGAAGAATTTGATTTGTCGGCACCTATATGGATATGTAAGGCACTTGTGGATTCAATGGTTGAGATATCAACATCACAAGCAAGGCGAGATATCACCCAAGGAGCAGTAAAGCTTGACGGTATAAAAGTTACCGATGAGCAACTGCAACTAGATTGTGGTGAATACATAATTCAAGTAGGCAAGAGAAAATTTGCAAAATTAAGGGTAAACCAGTGATATTTCCACCACTTAAAATAGGTAAGCATATAATAAAACATCCAATCATACAAGGTGGTATGGGTGTAGGAATTAGTTGGGATCAGTTAGCTGGAAGTGTATCAAGAGAGGGTGGACTTGGTGTAGTTAGTGCAATTGGTACAGGAATATATGATAATTATAGATATTCAAAAAAATTAGCTGGTGTAAATAGACCAGTTGAGACAACTAACTTTTATTCTGCGGATGCATTGGCTGTTATATTTAATAATGCAAGAGAATTATGTGGAGATGCTCCTTTGGCGTGTAATGTTTTATATGCAATCAATGATTATAAACAAGTTGTACTTGATGCTTGTAACGCTGGAGCTGATATAATTATAACTGGTGCAGGACTTCCACTTACAATGCCTGAGTGTGTAAAAGATTTTCCTGATGTCGCAATTGTTCCAATAGTGTCAACAGCAAAAGCATTAAAAATTTTATGTAAAAGATGGCAAAAGAGTCATGGAAGATTACCTGATGCCGTAATTGTGGAAGGTCCACTAAGCGGAGGGCACCAGGGATTTAAATACGATGAGTGTTTCTTGCCGGAAAATCAACTTGAAGTTATTTTACCCCCAATAGTTGCAGAAGCAAAAGAATGGGGAGATATACCTGTAATTGCAGCTGGTGGAATATGGGATCATGATGATATTGTTAGAATGTTTGAACTTGGAGCAAACGGTGTTCAACTTGGGACAAGATTTATAGGTACTAATGAATGTGACGCAAGTCCCATATTCAAACAAGCTATAATTGATTGTAAAGAGGGAGATATAGCACTCTTTAAATCACCAGTTGGATATCCAGCTAGAGGACTAAAAACACATTTACACCAATCAATACTAGATGGAACAGCACCAAAAGTAGCTTGTATATCAAATTGTGTAGCACCATGTCATAGAGGTGAAGAAGCTAAAATAGTCGGTTATTGTATTGCTGATCGGCTTAGTGATGCATATTATGGGGATCTTAAAACAGGTCTGTTTTTTACTGGCTCAAACGGATATAGAATCAAGGAACTCATTAGTGTCAAAGATTTGATGCACAAGCTAGTAAATGGAGAAAAGGCATAACTTAATGAATCTAAACTTTAAAATAATTTTTTTATTTAGTTTAATATTTTGTTTTGCACATGGTCAGAATATACTGACTAAAGTTAATCTAGATGACAATGATGTGCTGGAATTATATTTTAAAGAAAAGATATTCAAAAGTGATATTGGAATAAAAACAATTACAAATCCAAATAAAAAGATATATGATTTTAAGAATATAAAGATTGGTAATAATATTGGAAAAATAGATGCTATGCATACTGTTACAATAGCTCCAAATGGTAGCTCTATGGATGCTAGGGTTTTGATTGATTCAGATGTAGTAGGCACTGGAAAGATATCAACAAACGGTGATATTTTTAGAATTAACCTTAAGCTACATAGAGATAAAACTTCAAAAAATGACAAAATTAATGAAGAAGATATAATAAGCAAAGAAGAAAAAATAAATAGTCGCGATAGAGATATTGTAGTCATTGACGCTGGTCATGGGGGGAAAGATCCTGGAGCCACATGTGATGGCGCAAAAGAGAAGGATATAGTATTATCTGTTGCAAAAAAATTAGCATCATCATTATCAAATAATGGCTATAAAGTTTATTTAACAAGAAATGATGATGTATTTTTAACGCTCGAACAAAGAACAAGAATTGCTGATAAAAAAGATGCCAGAATATTTATATCACTGCACTGTAATGCTGCTCCAAATGACAATCAAGCAAAAAGTCTACATGGTGTAGAGACATTTTTTTTGCAAAAAACTAGAGATGCCAGAAGCCAAAGTGTAGCAGCCAGAGAGAACGCATCAGTGCTTCAAGGAGCAGATAAAAAAAGTAAACAAGTTATAATAGATAGTGTTTTATCTGGACCAAAAATAATATTATCAAATAAATTAGCAATAGATATACAAAAAAGTATTATTAATAAGACAAGTTCACACAATGGTGGTATCAGAAGTGCGCCATTTTGGGTTTTGGTTGGAGCAAGTAGACCGTCTGTGCTTGTAGAACTAGGATATATAACCAATGCCAATGAAAGAGAAAAACTATTAAGCAGTTCTTATCAAGATGAATTAGCGAACGGAATTGGCGACGGTATATCTAGATATCTCTCCAATAGACAAAAAGAGATAGATAATTGAATATTTTCAATTGTAACCTTTTGAGTGTATAATAATAAATGAAAAGTCAATAAAAGGTATCTGTAGTAAATGATGATTGATGTAAGAAAAGTAATTAACAATAAAATTCCAATAATAAATAAGCTTCCTAATTTTTTTGGAGATTTAGTCAGCTTTACTCTTCGCAAAATAGTTCACCAAGACGAGATAAATGCTTTTATAGAAAATCATAAAGAATATAAGCCATTTGATTTTAATCGTGCCGTTATAGATCACTTTAGTTCTGGCTATACAGTATCATCAGGAGATAAGTTCAATATTCCAGAAACTGGCAAAGTAGTTATTGTTGCCAACCACCCTTTAGGTGCAATAGAAGCATTGGCTCTTCTTGATATGATTAAAGCAGTGCGCAAAGATGTCAAGATAGTTGCCAATGAGTTGCTGATGCATATTGAGCCATTGCGACCTCTATTTTTACCAGTTGATGCGTTTGATGGTAAAACAGCTAGAGATTCGATAAAAGCTATACATGAAGCATTAAAAAATGAAGAAGCAGTTATAATATTTCCAGCTGGTGAGGTATCAAGACTAAGACGAAATGGTATTAAGGATGGTATGTGGAATAGGGGTTTTTTAACTTTTGCCAAAAAAGCAGATGTGCCAATATTGCCGATACTAATAAAAGCAAGAAATTCTTGGGGATTTTATTCGCTATCTATTGTTAATAAAAAACTCTCATCACTACTGCTTGCTCATGAGATGTTTAGGAAAAATGGTGATTCTATACATATGATAGTTGGTAAATTAATACCATCATATAGCTATATTAATAGTAAAATAGATGACCAATCTTTGGCAAAGTTATTTAAAAGACATCTGTATAATTTAAGAAAGAAATCTGTACGAAATATATTCCAAACAATTGAAGCAATAGCTCCTGCAGGTCCACGAGATGAGATAATAGAAGAGTTATCTTCTTGTAAACTTCTAGGAGAAACTAGTGATGGAAAAAAAATATATTTATATGAAGATAATAGTCAACTCTCTATACTCAATGAGATAGGTAGACTTCGTGAATTTACCTTTAGACAAGTAAATGAAGGTAGTGGCAAAAGAAGAGATATAGACAAATACGATAAATATTATAAACAATTAATTCTTTGGGATGATACAGCAAACGAAATGGTTGGTGCATATAGGCTTGGTATAGGCAAGGAAATATATCAGCAATACGGTAAAGAAGGGTTTTATTCGCATACCTTATTTAAATTTAATGATGAATTTGAATCTTTGCTAGAACACTCAATAGAGCTTGGAAGAAGTTTTGTGCAACCAAAGTATTGGGGAACTAGAGCTTTGGACTATCTGTGGCAAGGTATTGGAGCGTATTTAATGTCCAATCCTAATGTAAAATACTTATGGGGACCAGTTAGTCTAAGCGATGCATACCCAAGAGATGCTAAAGAAAAAATATTATATTTTTATAGTCAATTTTTTGGTGATGATAGAGGTCTTGTTGAGGCGAGAAACGAATTTATCATTTCCAAAGAGAGTAGGCAAACTTTAGAGAAAATTTTTCCAAAATGTGATTATAGAGATGAATTTAGGTTACTAAAAGAGAATCTATCTTTATATAGTCTTTCTGTTCCAACTCTATATAAGCAATATGCAGAAATATCGGAAGAGAATGGGACAAAATTTTTAGCTTTTAATATTGATCCAGATTTTAATAATTGTATAGATAGTCTTATTATTGTAGAGATTGATAAAATTTTAGAATCCAAACAAAAACGCTATATGAGTGTGGCTACAAAGTAGCCTTTAGCCCAAAGAAATAGCTAGATATTTTTGATGATGTTTCACTGCTGACTTTATCAAAAAATTTATCAACCTTATCTTTTTCACTCCATACTGGCTCTTTTACTTTTGCCATTTTAATAAGCTCTTTTTTTGCATCTTGCTTGGTACCAATCATATCTACAAGCCCAACATTTTTAGCCCTGAGTGCTGAATATACATGCGCATCAGCATAGTTTGCCTTATTTGCAGGATTTAGTTTCCTTGCAATTGTTACATCTTTTACAAATAAATCATATGTATCACGAGTTAGTGTCTCTAGTTCGCCTCTCTCTTGTGGCGTCCATTCTCGCGTAATTGTACCTATTTCTTTATATGTGCCTTGTTTTACAATTTGAGTTTTTATACCAATTTTCTCTAACAATGGCTGTATATCAGCACTCTCCATTATTACACCGATTGAGCCTACCATAGAGCCTGGATTAGAGATGATTTTAGTGGCATATATTGCACTATAATAGCCACCACTCGCCATAACATCCCCTGAATAAGCAAGAACTGGTTTTTTTGTTGCAAGTTCTTTTATAGCATATGAAATATCTATTGATGGAGCAACGGCACCACCTGGTGAATTTACAGCAAAAAGTACACCTTTTATCTTCTCGTTATCTCTAGCCACCTCTATCTCTTTTATGACTGTATCACTACTCATAATAACACCGTCAAGTTTTATTTCAGCAAGGTTGGCGTTACTCGCTACAACTTCACTACTTGGCCACAAAATCATTGCCACTATCAATAAAAATATCATTCCCAAAAAATGAGAACCTATCCATTTTATCATTTCACTTATTTTACTAAACATATCTTTCCCCTTTTATATAAACCATTGATGCATTCGTTGTGTGCAAAATAGTCAAATAGCTAATCGTTTCAGCCGAGCTAGGCTTATCTGGCAGTCTCACAATAGCAAAATCAGCATCTTTACCTGTTGCGAGTATACCGCAATTTAGATTCAAAATTTCTGCCGCATTACTAGTTATGGAATTTATTAAGTAATCAGATAGTAACTCTAAATCACCTCTATTTTGTAGCATTAAAGCGGCTCTTAGTTCGTCAAATATATTTAAACTCCAATTCGAACTTAATCCATCAGTGGCAATACTGATAGGACATTTAATATTTTCTATCTCTAGTCTGTCGCATCCTAAAAGTCTATTTGACCTTGGGCAGTGGGCGATTGAATGTCCTTTTTCGTAAAGCATTTCTAGTTCATCTTTTGTAGCGTATACTGCGTGGACAAAATGTGTCTTAATCTCATCAAAAAGACTAATATACTCATTAATTATATTAGCTGGCTTAGTAGCACCAAATGATTCTTTTAAAAAATTACCCAACTCTCCCTTTTCATCCTCTAGCCACTCTCTTTCGCTTTTACTTTCTAGTAAATGAGAAGTAATTAAAAGATTTGATTCTTTGGCAAAATTTACAACTTTTTTTGCAAGTTCATTATTAACTGAATATGGTGAGTGCAGTGCAACAGCAGGGATAAAAGTATCATTTTTATAAGAATTGCCAAGGTCAATCCTATGAATAAAATCACTATAAATATTTTCATTAAAATCTTCATTGCTACCAATTACTTCATTAAAAAAAACAACCCTTTGTGGCACCTCGTAACATGTTTTAATATCTATACCATTGCTACTAATAGCTCCAAATGTTGTAATACCAGATTTTAGCATATTATCACAAGATTGTCTCATTATCCAGTCACTACAATCACTCATTAGCTCAACTCTATTTTGAATAACAGATTTTAACCAATTTGTAAAATTTCCATATTTTAATTGTGTCTTATTTGATGAGAATTCCAAATGTACATGCGTGTTTATAAATCCTGGATATATTACACTATGAGGTTCGCAGAAATCTATAATAACATCTGAATATTTTTCAATCATAGTTTTTGCATCTGCTATCTCTAATATTTTTTCATTAAACAAAATGGCACTATTTTCCAAATAACCACTTGATGTATAAATATAATCAGCAATCAAAATCCTCATCCGTTCTCCTCTGATTTAACTCTTTTGTGATACAATAATACTCAAATATATATAAGAGGTAGAAATAATGAAAATAGTTGTAATCCAAGGACCAAATCTCAATATGCTCGGTATTCGTGAGCAAAATATTTATGGATCAATAAAACTAGAAGATATTCATGAGCAAATGAAGCAGCTAGCAGTTCAAAATGAATTTGAGATAGAATTTTTTCAAAGTAATCTTGAGGGTGAAATCGTAGATAGAATTCAAGAGTGCCTTGGTGATGCAAATGGAATTATAATAAATCCAGCGGCTTATACTCATACATCTATTGCAATTAGAGATGCAATTAGTGCAGTACAGATACCTACAATTGAAGTTCACCTCTCCAACATACACCAAAGAGAAGAGTTTAGACATAAATCTTTCATAGCTCCGGTTTGCTTAGGTCAAATTATAGGTATGGGTGCAAACGGTTACAGACTAGCTATGATGGGACTTATGCAAGTAATGCATGAAGTAGAAGCATTTCGTCAAGCACAAATCAATGGACAGAAAGATAAAGTAGAAGTTGACAAATAGGCTTTTTTTATGACAAATTATATAGTTAAAGATGAAAATGCTATCTATTATGAATGTGGCTATAGCTGTGACAATGCCATATATCTTCGTCTTGGGAGTGAAGGATTTTTCTTTACAGATAGTAGATATGAAATTGAAGCAAATGAAACTATAAAAAACACTAGAGTCATCATTGCAAGAGAGTTAGCCAAGCAGGCCGCCGAGCTAATAGATAAACATCACATAAGAAATATAACTTTTGACCCAAATGAATGGTATGTCGCTGATTTTGGAATTTTAACTTCTAATTGTAAAGCCACATTCATAGAATCAACTAAATTTTCACAACAAAAACGCATAATCAAAAATACAAATGAACTTGAATTATTAAGAACGGCAGCCTTGTATGGAGCCAAGGCTTTTGATAGCTTTGCATCTTTTGTTTCTACTGATGGCTTTGGAAATGACGAATATTATTTAACACATATGGCAAAAAATATTCTATCAAGTGAGGGTAAATATACTCTAAGTTTTGATCCTATAGTTGCTATTAATTCAAATGCTGCAAAACCTCATGCTATGCCTAGTAGTAAAAAATTAACCAAAAATGACTTATTACTTTTTGATGCAGGATTAAAATTTGAGAGATATTGCTCTGATAGAACTAGAACAATATCATGTTATGGTGATATTGGCGTGAATTACAGTCAACAATTTGGTATGAATGAGAGGCAAAAAGTTTATGATTTGGTCCTAAAAGCACACGATGAAGCAATATCTAAAGCAAGAGCAGGTATGAAAGCAAGTGAGATTGATACATTAGCAAGAAATGTCATAGAAGAGGGTGGATATAGTAAATACTTTGTACACTCAACTGGTCATGGAGTGGGGCTTGATATTCACGAATTACCAGTAATATCATCAAAATCAGATACCATTATAGAGGATGGAATGGTATTTACTATTGAGCCAGGTATTTATCTGCCTAATGATTTTGGTGTACGCATTGAAGATACAGTTGAAATAAAAAATGGTAAAGCTGTAATACTATAATGAGAAGAGAGTATTTGATTGATACAGTAAATAGTTATATAGCGACACCTCTTTTCCCGTTCGTTTCTAAAACAAAACAGGTGTATGGAAAACATCTTGTGCTTTTAGGTATAGGTGGAAATATTGGTGATAGCGTGAGAAGATTTGAACATCTTATTCATTACATTAGAAAATCATCTTTTATAACGATAGTTGAAACTTCTCCGATTATTAAGAATCCTCCATTTGGATATATCAGTCAACCATATTTTTATAATGCTATAATTTCTATATCAACAAAGCTCCAGCCTTATGAGCTTTTGAGACATATACATAATATTGAGAGGTTATTTGGACGCAAAAGAAGCTTTAAAGATGCTCCAAGAACATTAGATATTGATATAATAATGTATGAAAATAGAAAAATAGATACAAAAAAACTAAAAGTTCCACATATTAGTTGGTTTGAGCGTGATTCTGTGGTTATTCCACTTAAATATATGAAAGGTTTACGATGACACAAAAAAATATATTCGTCGGAAACAGTTTGATTGAAATATATGATAATATTTTTAACTCTCATAAAGAAGGTGTTAGTTTTTTATCTACTATTCACAAACAATATGGTGATAGAATTGAATATACAATTACAGTAGAGCCTAAATATATATCTGCTGAAAAAAAGCATGAAGACATACAAGAGATAATAAGCAATAAACTTAATAGTATAGAAATAGAGCTTTTAAGATTAGAGACTCTAGATAAAAAAAATAACTCATGCGTTGAAAATAAATTATTTGAAAAATTTAAAGGAAGATTGCTTGCTAAAGGGCTAGATTACGATTGGCTAGAGTCTATTAGTGAAAAGATTATTCAAAGTGGACTATCTGATGATATTAAGCTAGTAATCAACTATATGATTGATGAAATTGAGTGTAATATTTCTATAAATAATGATAAAATTAATAATTATCCAAAAATAATAATGATGGTTGGAACAACTGGTGTGGGAAAAACTACAACAATTGCAAAATTAGCTACCAAATTAAAAACAAACTCATATGAAACAGCGGATATATCTTTTTTAAATCTTGATCATTACAGGGTAGCATCAAGTGAGCAGTTGAGGATATATGCTAGTATAGCTGGTGCATCATATGAAGATATATATGATTCTAGTGCATTAAATAATCATTTACAGTCATTATCTAAAAATAGTATTGTTTTTATTGACACTGCTGGAGCTTCACCTCTTGATATATCTAAAATTTTAGAAACCATATCTTATATTAATAATACCAATGATATAGAAATAGAAATATCACTTGTGATGCCAGCAACCTTTAAAAAAGAGGATTTAATCTATGCATATAATCACTTTTCATTTTTAAATCTTACAAGTCTAATCATAACTAAGTTTGATGAAACTTCAAGTATAACTGGTTTGGTAGATTTTCTAAAAACTTGTCCTACAAAGTTGGATTATTTTACAATCGGACAAAAAGTTCCGAACGATATTATTGATGCAGATAGTGATTATATAATTGAAAAATTAAGAGATGAATGGTTGAAATTGAATGAAAAATAAAGTATTACTAGGAATGAGTGGAGGAGTTGACTCTACTGTTACGGCTGTGCTATTGCAAGAGGCTGGATATGAAGTGGTAGGTGTTTATATGAAGCTACATGACAATGATGAGTATCATAATTCTAACTTTGAGAAAGTTAAGCTTGTTGGTAAATATCTTGGCATTAAGACACATTTTTTAGATATAAGCAGTGAATTCAAAACTAATGTTTATGATTACTTTGTAGACAGCTACAAGAAAGGTATCACACCAAATCCTTGCGTTATATGTAATAGAGAGATTAAATTTGGTCGCATGACCCAGTTCGCAAATGAATTAGATATAGAGTTTGTATCTACAGGACATTATATAAAATGTGACGGCAAGGCAATATATATGGGAATTGATAAAGAAAAGGATCAAAGCTATTTTCTTGGTCAAATTTCAAAAACTGTTTTACCTAGGTTAATTTTTCCATTAGGAGATTGGGAAAAAAGCACCGTAAAAGAGTTTGCAAAAAAAATAGATGTATTGAAAGAGTTTGCTACACAAAAAGAAAGTTCAGAAATATGCTTTGTTGATAATACATACATTGATATATTAGCTCGTCATATGGATATAGATATAGCTGGAGAGACTATCAATAGTGATGGTGTAGTGGTCGGCTCTCATAGTGGATATATGCATTATACGATCGGTAAAAGAAGAGGATTTTTCGTAAATGGTGCACATGATCCACATTTTGTACTTGATATTAAGCCTGAATCCAACCAGATTGTAGTTGGAAAATATGATGAACTAGCAATAAGTGAGATTGTCTTAAAAGAAATTAATCTATTTAGTGAGGTAGAAAATAAAAAATATCTTATAAAAGCTAGATATAGAACTAGCGGTGTTATGGGCTCAATTATAATTGATAATAAGAAGATAACAATAATCCTTGATAAGCCAATTTATGGTGTTGCAAAAGGGCAAATGAGCGCCATATATGATGGGAATAGACTCGTTGGAAGCGGTATCATAGACTCTTAAAACCTCCTCTTTATCATTTGTTTGGTATAATATAATCATTATAAATAGAGTGGAGATGAAATATGGGCGGTTATATGCTTTTTTCTGGAACGGCAAATCCAGAGCTATCAAATGAGATAGCAAAATACCTTAAAATGTCACTTAGTGAAGCTAGCATAAATCGCTTTTCTGATGGCGAGATAAATGTACAAATATCTCAAAGTGTAAGAGGAAAAGATGTTTTTATAATCCAGCCTACATGTGCACCTGCAAATGATAATTTAATGGAACTTCTAATTATGACAGATGCCCTCAAGCGTTCATCTGCAAAATCAATTACTGCTGTTGTTCCATATTATGGATACGCTAGACAAGATAGAAAAGCAGCACCAAGAGTTCCTATATCTGCTAAATTAGTAGCAAATCTAATGGAAGTATCTGGAATTACAAGAATGGTTACGGTTGATTTGCATGCCTCTCAAATACAAGGTTTTTTTGATATACCAGTTGATAATCTTTATGGCGCAATTTTGTTTATGGATTACATTAAAAGCAAAAACTTTAAAAATCCAATTATCGCATCGCCAGATATTGGTGGGGTATCACGTGCTAGATATTTTGCGGAGAGACTTGGTCTTGAAATGGTAATAGTCGATAAAAGACGAGAAAAAGCCAACGAATCAGAAGTTATGAATGTTATTGGAGATGTCAATGGCAAAGATGTGATTTTGATTGATGATATGATAGATACAGCTGGCACTATGGTAAAAGCAGCATCAGCATTAAAAAAATTAGGAGCTACAAGCGTAATGGCATGCTGTACGCATCCAGTTCTCTCTGGACCTGCTTTTGAGCGAATAGAAACAGGTGAACTAGATGAACTTGTTGTAGCTAATACAATTCCAATGAGACAAATATCTCCAAAAATTAAAATGCTCTCAACTGCAAGTATGCTTGGTGAGGTTATCAGAAGAGTACATAATAATCAAAGCGTTAATTCCCTTTTTGATGATATGTAATTATTCATGTCCAAGGAGACAATTATGGCTATAGTTCCACAAGCAAATATTAGAAATTTTTCTATAATCGCACATATTGACCATGGAAAATCAACTCTTGCGGATCGTATAATACAAGAGTGTGGAGCAGTTTCAGATAGAGAAATGTCTGCTCAAGTTATGGATACTATGGATATAGAAAAAGAGCGTGGTATAACCATCAAGGCACAAAGTGTTAGGCTTGATTATGTTAAAGATGGTGTACCATATATACTAAATCTTATAGACACTCCAGGGCATGTAGATTTTTCATATGAAGTCAGTCGTTCTTTGGCATCAAGTGAGGGTGCATTGCTAATTGTAGATGCTGCACAAGGCGTGGAAGCTCAAACAATTGCAAATGTATATATTGCTCTAGAAAATAATTTGGAGCTTTTGCCAGTAGTTAATAAAATAGATTTGCCATCTGCAGATCCGACAAGAGTACTTGCTGAGCTAGAAAATGCAATTGGTATTGATACTACAGAACATTGCTTGGTATCAGCCAAAACGGGACTTGGTGTTAAAAATCTAATTGATACGCTTATAGATAAAATTCCAGCTCCAAATGGAGATGAGAATGCTCCTACTAAAGCTCTTATTTACGATAGTTGGTTTGATAATTATCTTGGTGCTTTAGCACTTGTGCGAGTATTTGATGGCAGTCTTAAAAAAGGTCAAATAGTTAAAGTTATGGGTACAAAAGACGATCATCAAATTTTAGATTTAATGTACCCAAATCCAATAGCACCAATAAAAACCAAAGAGATACGAACAGGTGAGGTTGGCGTTGTTGTGATGGGTCTAAAAACTGTTGATTCTCTGATGGTGGGAGATACAATTACAGATTCAAAAAATCCAACTAGTGAAGTAATTCATGGGTTTGAACCTGCTAAGCCATTTGTTTTTGCTGGTATTTATCCAATTGAAACAGATAAATTTGAAGACTTGCGTGATGCATTAAATAAACTTAAACTTAATGATAGCTCACTTAGTTTTGAACCTGAAAGTTCAGTTGCATTGGGAAGTGGATTTAGAACTGGATTTCTTGGAATGCTTCATATGGAAGTTGTTAAAGAGAGGTTAGAGCGAGAGTTTGATCTTGATCTTATAGCAACAGCACCAACTGTGGTTTATGAGGTTGAGCAAACAAATGGTGAGAAAATATCTATTCAAAATCCAAGCGAGCTTCCAGATGCGTCAAAGATTTCTACAATATATGAGCCATATATTAAAGCAACTATTTTGACACCGAATGAGTTTGTTGGTAATCTTATAAAGTTACTTAGCGACAGACGAGGAATTCAGATAAAAATGGATTATCTTAATGAAACTAGAGTGCTTTTGGAATATGATGTACCTATGAATGAGATTGTTATGGATTTTTATGATAAGCTAAAAAGCCTTACAAAAGGTTATGCTAGTTTTGATTATGAGCCAATAGGCTTTAGAGTAGGAAAACTTGTGAAACTTGATATCAAGGTTGCAGGCGAGGTTGTAGATGCGTTATCCATCATAGTACCTGATGATAAAGCTAGAAACAGAGGACTTGCGTTTGTTAACCAACTAAAAGAACTGATTCCTAGGCAACTATTTGAAGTATCAATTCAAGCAAGTATAGGAAATACAGTAATTGCAAGATCAAATGTAAAATCAATGGGCAAAAATGTAACTGCTAAATGTTACGGTGGTGATATTACTCGTAAAAGAAAATTATTAGACAAGCAAAAAGCTGGTAAAAAGAGAATGAAATCAATAGGTCGTGTAGAAGTTCCTCAAGAGGCATTTATGGCCGTACTCAAGCTAGATAGTTAGGAATTTTATGGGCTGGTCAATACATCTCCATCTTCTTGCAGCTATTTCGTGGATTGGTGGTTCTATTTTTATGTTTGTTTTAGGTCTAACCCTGAGAAATAAAAGTGACCAAGTAGAAGTTTATCCTAGGATAGGACCTATTTTTGGCTATTTTGAACTTGTATCTCTATTTATACTAATAACAACTGGTGTAATTATGATTTCCCAAAATGGTCTCTTAGATATACTATTTAGCCAAAATAATAGTGAAATTATAGAAACACTTAGAAGAAAACTTATACTTGTGCTATTTGTAATCATCTTTACTATTATACATTTTATTATAGCAATCAAAACAAACGATATTCCTAGAACAAAAATTCAACAACTCTTTTCTAGGGGCTCGTCGTTATTAATATTTTTTCTTAATCTATGGATTTTACATTATGCTATTGTAATAAGAGATATATTGTGAAGTGTTTTAGTTGTCATGCACTGAGCTTTAAAGTATTTTGTAATAAGTGCCAAAATTCACTACTATTGCCAACACCTACAATGCGTACCGTTGGAACGCTTGATGTGGTATCATTTTATAAATACTCAAATATTGAAAATATTTTGCTAACAAAACATACAGCACAAGGTTTTAGAATTTTCAATTCAATTGCAAAAATAACAATGAAACCTTTTATTGAGGAGTTTATAAAAAATGACCCTAGAGAACTATATATTCTTGGTATAGATGAGATTGTAAAAAATGGATATTCTCATGTAGCACTACTTACTCATGCTATGAAGCTAAAAGGCGTTAATGTCGTTCATAATGCTTTAATAGCACAAAATAGAGTCACTTACGCAGGAAAATCACTCCAATATAGAATTGAAAATCCAAGAAATTTTAAATATAATGGTAAACGCAATATAGATGTTATTTTAGTAGATGATATAATTACGACTGGTGGAACGCTAGGACAAGCTCAATCAGTTTTGATTGAAAATGGAGTAAATGTTCTTTTTGCAGTTACATTAGCAGATGCACAAGAATAAAAAAGGATAAAGCACAATGGAAGATACTTTATTTATTTCAATTATAACTATTGCAATTTCTACATTTTTTAATGTTATACTTAAAAAGATAAAAATACCAACTATAATAGGATATATATTAGCAGGTTTTTTAATATCTATTTTGTTTAATTTTGACGAAAAATCTAAAATTGCATTATCTCATGTAGCTGAGTTTGGTATTGTATTTTTGATGTTTACCATTGGCTTAGAATTTTCTATCAAACATTTTAAAAAAATGAAAAAAGAAGTTTTTTTCTTTGGTGGCACACAAGTTTTGGTTACGGGGGCGATATTTACATTTATTAGTCACTACATATTTCATGTTGATATTAAAAGCTCACTCGTTATAGGTTTTGCTCTTTCACTCTCATCTACTGCAATAGTGCTAAAGATTTTAAATGAGAGACATGAAACACATTCTGGATATGGTAGGGCATCATTGGGAGTGTTATTATTTCAAGATTTAGCTGTAATTCCTATATTGTTAATGATATCTATTTTTGCATCCCCAAATCAATCTATATATATGCTTTTGGGTGAGTTGGCCCTAAGTGGATTGACTGTATTATTGGTATTTTTTATAATTGGAAAGTATGTTATAGTTAGATACTTTAAATGGATAATGGCAACAAATAGTGAAGAGATATTTTTAGTTTCTGTGCTTTTGATAGTCATTTCAATGTCATTTTTTGCTGAATTTGTAGGATTTTCATACTCGCTTGGTGCATTTTTAGCAGGAATGATGTTGGCTGAAACAAAATATCGACATAAGATCGAATCAGACCTTATTCCTTTTAGAGATATATTGCTTGGACTATTTTTTATCACAATAGGGATGCAGATTGATTGGCATATAATCGTTGAGTATTGGAGCGTAATTTTACTAATAATATTGGCAGTTATTGTAATAAAAGCAGTAATAATTTATCTTGTGATATCTTCAATGTCACAAAAAAGAACAGCGATTAAAAGTGCATTAGCACTTTTTGAAGTCGGAGAGTTTGCGCTAGTTATGTTTACATTGGGTGCATCGAATAATTTAATAGAGATACATGTTTCGCAGATATTAATAATTTCTGTAATTGCCACAATGATAATAGCACCATTTATTATTAAAAATATGAAAGCAATTACTGATTTTTTTATGCCAGAGCCTACGAACCTTAGGGAAAGAGCATTTAGAAGCGATGGATTTTGTAATCATATCATAATATGCGGATATGGTCCAATCGGGCAGAAATTAGCATCTAATCTAGAAGAACAGAATGTTAACTATATAATTCTAGAACATGATATGGCAATGGTAGATAAAGCTATTGCTACTGGTGTTGATAATATCTTTTTTGCAAATGCTGCAAGAAAAAGTGTCTTGGAGCATTTTAATGCAATTAATTCTTTAGCAATTATAATTTCAATTACAAATGAAAAACAAAGAATGTTAATATGTGAAAATATTATGAGTTTAGATAATGATATAAATACAATAGTTACAGTTAACAATGCAGAAGAAGAAAAAATAATGAGAGATATGGGTATAAAAAATATAGTGAACGATAGAGAGCTTATATCCGATATCCTAACAAAAAAAGCACTTAGTTGCTCTCTTGTTGGTATAGATTTGTAAGTAAAGATATCATCATTCTCACACCAGCACCACTAGCACCATATGGATTTTCTCCCCATATGTGATCCACAAAAGCAGGACCAGCAATATCAAGGTGAGTCCATTTCTCTTTGTTTTCTTCATTTATAAATTCAGATAAAAATAGTCCAGCTGTGATAGCCCCACCATATGAACTACTTGATATATTGCTTAAATCGGCTATTTCACTTTTTAAAAGTTTTTTTAGATGTCTATTGAAGTGAAGTTCTGTTACAAGTTCCCCGGAATCTTTTGCTGCAACTTTTAGTAACTCTTTGTTTTTATCGCTATATCCCATTATTCCAATCGTATATGCACCAAGTGCAACTACACAAGCACCAGTTAGTGTAGCAAAATCATATATATAATCAGATTTTATCTCTTGCTGAGCGTATCCTAAAACATCGGCTAAAACCAATCTTCCCTCGGCATCTGTATTTTTCACTTCAATAGTTTTGCCATTTTTAGCTACCAATACATCATCAGGCTTATAAGCATCTCCTCCAATCATATTCTCAACAGCACCTATGAAACCATGAATTTCGATAGGTAAATTAAGTTCACTAGCTGCTTTCATAATACCCATCACAGCAGATGCTCCACTCTTATCTGCTTTCATGCTAACCATTGAAGTTGCAGGTTTTAAACTAAGTCCACCGCTATCGTATGTTAGACCTTTGCCCACAAGTGTTACTACACATTTTGGATTTTTTGGTTTATGAGAGAGATGTATAACTGATGGCTTGTGTCTGCTTGCTCTTGCAACTGCTAACAAAGCGTACATTTTTTGTTCTTCAAGTTTTCTTTCGTCCAAAACATTACATTCAAGTGTACTATTTGCTGCTAGGTCTTGTGCTATCTGTACAAGTGTATCTGGATAACAATCATCAGGTGGTGTATTGATAATATCTCTAGTAAAATTTGTTGCATCTGAAACTATTTTGGCTTTAGTAATAATTTCATTTATTTTCTTATTAGTATAAATATTAATACTCTTTATTTTTGAAATATTTGGTTCACTCTTGTATCTTAGAAATTGATAATTACCAAGTATTAAACCTTCACACATTGATTGTATTTGAATATCATTTAAATTCTCATTCATATCAATTGTAATATTTGTATACAATTTAGTATTGATAGCTCTAACGGCAACCGCTGATGAGCTTCTAATATTATCATAACTAGCATTATCTATACCAACATAGAGTATATTTGACTCTATGAGAAAAAGAGTCTCATCTACTAAAGCCTTAAAATTATTTGCCTCAAGTGTCTCTTTGTGTTCTATTGTTGTGTTAGTGTAGTCTGCTATAGAGACAAACACAAACTTTACTGTTTGGGCTGATTGTTCTATTGTCTTGTTGCTTATATTAAATAACATTTTATTCCTATGTATTAAATTGGTCTTTTAGTATATCTTTTGCTTGCATCATATCTTTATCGCCCCTACCAGAGAGATTTACAATAATAAGTTTATCCTTAATCTCTTCTTTTGGAATTTTTTTAAGATATGCAATAGCATGTGAACTTTCAAAAGCAGGGATTATTCCCTCTCTTTGCGAAAGCCAGACAAAAGCATCAAGTGCTTCATCGTCTGTTACATTATCATATTTTACTTTTTCTAAATCTTTGAGGTATGCATGTTCTGGTCCAATACCTGGATAGTCAAGCCCAGCTGAAATTGAATGAGCTTCTTGTATCTGTCCATCTTCGTCTTGAAGTAGATATGTCATCTGCCCATGAAGTACCCCAGGAGTTCCTTTTAGGAGGGAGCAACCATGCTTATCGGTATCTATTCCTAGACCACCAGCCTCAATACCTACGCATTCAACCTTATCATCTTCTAAAAAATGACTAAATATACCTATGGCATTTGAGCCACCACCTATGCACGCTATAACTTTATCTGGTAATTTATTTTCTACTTCTAGAATCTGAGCTCTAGCTTCCCATCCTATTATAGATTGTATATCTCTAATCATCATTGGGTATGGGTGTGGACCAGCAACTGTTCCTATTATATAGTAAGTATCTCTAGCATTAGTCACCCAATGGCGAATAGCGTCATTCATGGCATCTTTTAGGGTTTTACTGCCGGATTCTACAGCGTGAACTTTTGCACCAAGTAGTTTCATACGGAATACATTAAGTTCTTGTCTTTTTACATCTTTAGCTCCCATAAACACTTCACATTCCAAGCCAAATAGAGCAGCCACAGTTGCAGTTGCAACTCCATGTTGCCCAGCTCCAGTTTCAGCTATTACCTTTTTTTTGCCAAGTCGTTTAGCCAAAATAGCTTGAGCTATTGTATGATTTATTTTATGAGCTCCTGTGTGATTAAGGTCTTCTCTTTTTAGGTATATTTTGGCACCAAGTTCTTTACTGATATTTTCAGCAAAATATAGTGGGCTAGGGCGTCCAACATAGTTTTTGTAGTAATAATCAACTTCCCCCCAGAAATCTTCATCAAAACGAACTTTAGCATAATCCTCATTTAGCTGCACTAAGGCACTCATAAGTGTCTCAGGAACATATCTACCACCATAAATACCAAAGTGTCCAAGCTCATCAGGATCTGTTTTGTTTGGTTGTGGTATATAAAAACTTTTTTTACTCATATATTTTCACTTTTATTATCTATTTTCAATTAATTGGTTTAGCATCGATTGCATTCTTGTTGGTTGTCCCAATAGATTACTGTATATCACATAATTTGTTAATACTTTCTTGCCGTACTCTCTAGCCTCTGCATTCTCCATTCTCTCCATACTTAAATATGGTTCAAATTCACCGCTTCTAAACATCTCTGGTTTTTTTAGTAGACCTCTAGTATATCCAATGCCAGCATTATAAGCGTAGGCGACAAAAAGTGGATGCTGCACGGTTCTATTGAGCCAGTTAAGATGATGATCAGCATATGAAATGGCATATTGTGGGTCAAACATTTTATCCAGTTCAAGCTCTTCACCTTTTTCGCTTGCAATATGCTTGACTAAAAATGGCATTATTTGCATCATTCCAAGTGCATATGCTCTAGATATGGAGGCTGGCACAAAGCGACTCTCTTGCCTTGCGATTGAATAGATTAATGCTTGTCTTGCTAATGGCATATTTTCCATTTGCTGACGATATGGTAGTGGAAAATAGTTTTCTGCATATCCAGAGGCATATGCTTTAATAAATGTATTGTGAGCTAGTGTATCAGTAGTTTCATATTCTTTCGCTAGTGCGTTTAGATCTGCATTTGGTTTGTATAATTTTTCTTTTAGTCTTACCCATTGAATTGGATCTTTGATATCAAAATCATTTTTACTATTTTGATTGTAAATTGGATTCAAAATAGATGGATATTTGTTTCCAATCATATCATTTGCTACAAGAGAATATATATTTATATCTTTGCTGAGTATTAACTCATTTATATAGTTTTGGTCTTTTGTAACCAAAAATAGCCAAAATGTTGCTTGATCTTTTGCAAATGGTCTATCTGCAAGTTGTTTTGTGTAAGCAAAATAATTTTTCGCATTTTCTAAATCATTTGCAATTACAGCTTTTATTCCAGCACCAAAATATTTTTTTGCCTCTTGAGTTGTTTTACTTGGTGGTGGTGGGACACAATCCGGAGTTGTACATTTTATACCTTGTTTTATTGTGCTGCCTGTTTTTACACTATATGCTTTAGAGATTGAACCGTTTACATTATATACTTGTGAAATAGCAATATTCGCATCGTCTATTGTTGTATCTGAATTTGAAATGAATTTCCAAATATAAAAATCCTTTTCAATACTTGCAGGCATATTTGCTATATCATTAAGTGATACTGTTTTTGCATTAAGTTGCGATGCAATCAATAAAAATGCAAAAATGGTTAATAGTTTTTTAATATTCAAAATATAACCCTAATTAATTGTAATCCTAATATAAGAACAAGTGGTGAAAAATCAACAGCACCTTGCACTACAAACGGCATATTTTTTCTAATAAATTCTAATGGAGGATTAGTGATAGAATATGCGAAATTCATCAAAGGGTGTCTAAAATGAGGTGCAAAAATAGTTATAAGCGATGAAATTATTAAAATCCATATATAGACATTGATTAGTCCACCGATTAAATTTGATATAAGGTTCATGATACAATCTCCAATAAATATGATTTAATAAGCGGATAAAGCTCGCTAAGCTCTGGACCATTTTCTTCGTTAGTCAAAAGTAATCTTAATGGCTTAAATAACATTTTACCTTTTAAATCACTATTTTGCATAATATAATTTTTGAACTCATCATATGTTTTAAGCATTGGAGCATTATTGATTATGTTTTGCAAGAGTATCATCTCGTTTTTATATTCATTTTCAAATGATTTGGGAGCAAATATAGACTTAATTTTTATATCAAGTTTATTTGTCGTGCTACACTCATTAATGTATAACTTTGCAATTTTACCTATCCCAGCATCACTAAATCCAAATAACATTGAAAGTTTTTTATCATCCATAATTTTCAAATGTTCTCGATTTATAAATTTTAGTTTATCTATATCAAATTTAGCTGGACTTTTACCTGTTTTCTCTAAATCAAACCACTCTTTTGCTTCAGGAAGTGTAAAAATTTCACGAGGAGGATTATTTCCCAGTAACAAAAGATAATTAATTATAGCATCAGGTAAAAAACCATTTTCTAGTAACCATTTTACTGAACTAGCATCATCTCTCTTGCTCATCTTTTTGTTTTCATTGTTTAGTATTATTGGCAAATGGGCATATATGGTCTCTTGCGTGTAGCCAAGTTGATTTTTTATATGTATCTGTTTGGGTGTATTGCTTATATGATCCTCGCCTCTAATTATCATATCAACACCACTTGTCATGTCATCACATGCACAAGCAAAGTTGTATGTAGGCGTTCCATCTGCTCTTAGAATAACAAAACTATCTACTTCATTTGGAGCAGTTTCAAAACTACCTTTGATTAAATCATTATATATTATATTTTGTGTAGGCTTTTTCAGGCGAATTACAAACGGTTTATTGTCTGCTTTCATCTTTTCAATATCAACCGAAGTTTTATCTTCACATTTTCCACTATATCGATATGCCGTCTTAGTATCCTTTGCTTTTTGTCTTTCATTTTCAAGTTCATCTTGTGTGCAATCACAAGCAAATGCTTTTTTCTCTTCTAACAAGCGAATTGCCATTGTTTGATGAATGTGTAGATTTGCACTTTGATAAAAAAGTTGTGAGTGAGGCAGTGCAAATTTCTCTAATATTTGTAGTATCTCACCATCTTTACCCTCAATGTTTCTCTCTTTATCGGTATCTTCAATACGCACAATAAATTCCACACCTCTTTGCATGGCAACAATATAATTAATAATGGCTACCCGTAGGTTGCCTATGTGCATATCACCAGTAGGTGAGGGTGCAAATCTAAGCATCTTGACTCCTAAGTCGTTTTTATGTGTAATTATAGAGTATTTTTCTTAATTGTCTATTTTGCAATTCATTTTCAAGATAATAATGTCAACATTATTAGTAATTACTAAATATCTTTTTAAGAGATTTGATATGATATAATACCACAAAAATTATAAGGCAAGATATGCGAAATATATTATCAATTTTTATCTTTATGAGCATATTAACGCAAGTATATTCAAATAAAATAGAAGTAACAGCCAATAGCGTAACAGCAAGTAATAGCAATAAAGAAGTTAGGTTTGTTGGTAATGTCCTAATAAAACAAGATAGTAAAAATTGGATAAGGGCAAATGAAGCTATAGTCTATTTTGATGACCAAAATCAAACTAAGCTATACGAGGCAAAAGGTAATGCTAGTTTTGAAATTAGTGATAAAAAATCACACTATAAAGGTCGCTCCAACATAATGAAACATTGGCCCGAGGAATCAAAATATCAGCTATCAGGAAATGCAACTACAGACGACCTGATAAACAAAAGACATCTCTCTGGTGATTTAATAAATGTGGATATGAAAAGTGGCAATGCAAGCGTTAAAAGCCAGACTGGTAAACCAGTAAAATTTATTTTCAATATTGACAAAAAAGGTAAAAATTGAGTACACCAAGAATTATAAGTGCAGAATTTGTAAAATCAGCACAAAGTTTAGACGATAGTTTACCAGAAAATATGAGTGAAGTTGTATTTTTAGGTCGTTCTAATGTAGGTAAAAGTTCAACCATAAATACACTAACTAATCGTAAAAGTTTAGCAAAAAGTTCATCAACACCTGGTAAGACTAGACTAATAAACTTTTTTGATACAATCTATGAATACGATGAAACAAGATATCCATTAAGGTTAGTAGATTTACCTGGTTTTGGATATGCAAAAGTATCGAAATCACTTAAAGAAGTTTGGCAAAAAAATCTATTAGACTTTGTCCATGATAGGGTATCAATCAGGATATTTATACATTTACGAGATTGCAGACATCCAAATGCACAGATAGACAAAGATGTAAGTGAATATATAAAAGGTATTCTAAAGCCTGATCAAATGTATGTAGAGGTATTTACAAAAAGTGACAAACTAAACCAAAAAGAGCTTTCCGCTCTAAGAAGAGAATTTCCTAAGGCCATAATGTTTACAAACAGTAAGAATCATACAGCAATTCCTATTCATAAATTGATATTAAATCGTGTTTTTGGTGTAGAGTTTTGATAAAATTATCCAAACCAACATTATTGGATATAAAAGAGATGCAATTCTTAGTAATTGAAGATGTAAAATCTGGTGTAATTTTACCAAGAACAGATGATGAGATGGCAACAACTATCCGTTCATATGTTGTAGCCAAAGATGATGAAAAAATCGTTGGCTATACAGCTTTGCATATACATTCTGTTAGATTGGCTGAAATAAGAAGTCTAATTGTTGATAAAGATTATAGAGGTCAAAATATAGGTAAAATGATGGTTTTGTTCGGGCTTGAAGAAGCGATAAATCTTGGTGTAGGCGAAGATGTATTGGCACTTACATATGTGCCTGATTTTTTTAAAAAACTAGGTTTCATAGAGATAGAAAAATCACAAATTCCAGAACATAAAATATGGGCTGACTGCATAAAATGCATACATTTTCCAGTATGTAATGAGGTTGCAGTTGTATTTAAAATTGATAAACGAAATATAATATGATTTATAACCACAAGCAATATTCATCTCGTCGTGACAATTTTGTTGCATTGTGGATTATGCTGATATTATTAGCAATTTTTTATCCAATATTAATATCGCTATATGTTATTCTTCCATCGTTTATCGGACTGGCTGGCTACTGGATGATTAACGGTATTAAGGATGAGAATTTAATGCCAATTTTTATATCAAGTTTATACCTAATAAATTTAGATATAAACACATCTGTGCCAATATTTTCTGGTATTATATCCGTGCTATTATGTTACTTATTCATATTGCCGAGATTCAGAATTATTGCAAATTGTAAAATATGCACAAGCACAATAATGGTTCTTTCAATCTATATTATATATTTTGCTGTTGCATATATTTTTGATTTTACATTTGAGCTTGATATTGTACATATTAGTCTTTTGATTTTGATATCAATGATATTAGATATCCTTTTGGTTGCTATGTTATGAAAATAAGAAATATAATTGTACTTACATTATTTGTTTCAGCATGGATATTGCTATTCGTAAGACTATATCATGTTAGTATAAAATCAAATTTTTACTATGAAAAATTAGCCAAACAAAATACAGAAAAAACATATTTTATAAAACCAGTTAGAGGTGAAATTGTCGATAGAAATGGTAGGTTACTTGCTGTAAATAAACTAGGTTTTTCTATTTCCATTGCACCAAGACTTAAGATTGATAGTAATGAGTTTAATGCTACGATTAGAAATCTTAAAGATTCATTTGATGACCTAAACCAAACATTAATAAAGAATGTATACAAAAAAGAGAGTTCTTATTATAATCATAATTATATTAAGGTTATAGATTTTGTAAGATATGAGGATATATTGGCTGTATACCCCAGACTAAGTATGGATGATAATATTAGAATTGAAATCAACGCAAAACGATTTTATCCATATGGTGCATACGCATCTCATGTTATTGGATATGTTGGAAAATCAAATTTCAAAGAAAACAATGCAAGTTACATAACAAATGCAATTGGCGTGGTTGGAAAGAGTTCACTTGAAAAATATTATAATGATGCACTTCAGGGTATTCCTGGTTCAATAGTCAGCAAGGTAACAGCAACAAATCAAGAAATTGAAATTATAAAAAGAGTTCCTCCGGTTGAAAATAGAACACTAACTCTAAATCTTGACGCAGAACTTCAAAAAATGATTTATGAGACTTTTGGAGAAAAAGCTGGAGCAGCTGTGGTGATGCGTACAAACGGTGAAATTCTAGCCGCTGTTAGCACTCCTAGTTATGATCCAAATATGTTTACAAGTGGTATTACATCTGAAAATTGGCAACTACTACAAGAAAATCTAGATCATCCATTTACTAATAAATTTTTAAATGGTAAATATCCTCCAGGCTCAACCATAAAGATGGGTATGGCGTTGTCAATGAATATGGCAAAGCCTGGTATATTGGATACTATTGAGTACTGTCCTGGATCACTTAGGGTTGGTAGTCATATTTTTAGGGATTGGGCAAAAAATGGGCATGGTAATACAGATTTGCGTAAAGCAATAAAAGAGAGTGTTGATGTGTATTTTTATAAAAAAAGTTTAGCGACTGGAATTACTGGAATTGCAGAAGGCTTAAAAGTATTTGGCTTTGGAGAGCCAACCGGCGTTGATTTAAGTGGAGAGTCAAGTGGTCTGGTTCCAAGTCCTGAGTGGAAACAAAAAAGATTTAAAGAAGCTTGGTTTCCAGGGGAGACTGTAAACACCTCAATAGGTCAAGGTTATATGTTAGCAACACCATTGCAACTAGCGAGATATACAGCTCTTATAGCTACCTCTAAACTTCCCACCCCAACATTTGCAAGCAATATTGCTGGTAAAAAAGTTACTCAAGTTCCAAAATTTATTAATCTTCCAACTAAATACTTAACTCAAATAAGAAGTGGCATGTATGATGTTTGTAATGTTAGTGGAGGAACGGCATCAAGTGTTTTTGGTGGAACTGGTGTTGTGGTTGCTGGCAAAACAGGAACATCACAAGTTGTAGGTATTGCAAAAGGTGAAAAGGCACGAATGAAAGAAGAGCAGATGGAATATTATCATCGTTCACATGCATGGATAACAACATATGCTCCGTATAATGACCCACAGATTGTTGTTACAGTTCTTGTAGAGCACGGTGGACATGGTGGCTCAGCAGCTGGTCCAATTGCTGCTGATATCTATAAATGGTTGAATTCTCATGGATATTTTGCGAAAAAAAATGTCACTACAAATAATATAATTGAATCAAATAGCACAAAAAACAGATAAGCGGTAAACTATAAAGTGTTTCTAGTAATTAAGCTAGAAGGCAATTTAAAATACTCAATCCACTCTTTCTCTTTCTCTCTCATCTCGCCATTATCTATTTCATGGTCATACCCAAGTAGATGAAGTATTCCATGTATAAGTAGCAGGGATACTTCATTATCTAAACTATGAGCTAACTTGGCGGCAATATTATTAGCATATTCTAAAGATATTATAATTGAGCCAAGAGGTGCATGAGGCATATTATCGTCAATTGGAAAACTGAGTACATCAGTTGGTTCATTTTTGTCTCTGTATTGATAATTGTAGTCCTGAATTGTTTGATTATCAACAAGTATTAAATCAATATCTTTTTTAGTAATCGTATCAGCAATAATCTCAAGTGCATTTTGGTTAATAATCGTATCCGTTTGGTTTTCAATATCTATCATATTTTGATTTTAGCAAAAAAATAGGTAAAATTAGATTAAAAGTTTTCAAAGGTATTGTTCTATGGTTAAAAAAGCGGTTTGTGTCGTCTCTGGCGGAATGGATAGTGCATTGAGTATGAAAATAGCGCAAAATAGTGGATATGAGGTTATTGGTGTTCATTTTAATTATAGACAGTTAACTGAAGCCAAGGAGCTTGAGTGTTTTAGAGACTTGATGACCAAATTAGGCGTAAACAATAAATATGAGGTTGATTTGCCATTTTTTAGTGATATTGGCGCATCAGCACTAACTGATAGTTCTATATCTGTTCCAACTAGTGGTCTAGAAGATGGAGTTCCTGTGACATATGTGCCTTTTAGAAATGGGATATTTCTATCAATTGCAGCTTCAATTGCAGAAAAAGAAAAAGCAGAGGCAATATTTATAGGCGTTGTACAGGAAGATAGCAGTGGTTACCCTGATTGTACAGAGGAGTATATACTGAAAATGCAAGATGCTATAAATCAAGGTACAAAATTTGAAACTAAAATATCAATTGAAATGCCTCTTGTGCATCTATCAAAAGCTCAGATAGTAAAACAGTCACTAGAGCAGGGTGTACCACTTGAATTGACTTGGAGTTGTTATAAAAATAGCATAAAAGCTTGCGGTGTTTGTGATAGTTGCAGACTTAGACTGGGTGGATTTAAGCAAGCTAAGAGTATTGATCCAATAGAGTATGAGGGCTAGTTGATATTGTAATGATTTAGTGTATAAAGTAAATCTTCATCAAGCTCCATATTGTTTTTCATCCAGCTTAAATATTTACTATCTTCTTTTGCAATTTCTGATACTTTTCGACCTTTATGCTTTCCAAACTTAAACATATCAATAAG
>DZCE01000128.1 GCA_022736375.1 Arcobacter nitrofigilis
ACTGCCCCCCAGCTGCGTAAAGTCTCACGCTCCGCAAAGTCTCACGACTTTGCGGTACATAAAACCCACTAACCCACACCCACCAAATAAACAATGAACCAACAGAATTTTTAACCGGTAACACATATAACAAATTAGGTCAATTGACCACCAAAGAAGTAGGAGGAGATGGTATGAATAGGCTACAAAATGTTGATTATAAATACAACATTAGAGGTTGGCTAACCGATATTAATAATGTTGACCAAGTCATGGACGGGACAAATGATGATCTCTTTTCTTTTAAAATAAGTTATGATAATCCTGGTGGAAACGGAACCCCATTATACAACGGCAATATCTCTAAAACCCATTGGTTAACCTCACGTGACCCCACTAAAAGCGAATATACATATAGATATGATGGGCTCAATAGATTACAAAATGCTCACTACAATACACCAATAAATTTACTACATGATGGTAATTATGATGAGAGAGTCCAATATGACAAAAACGGTAATATTACCTATTTAGAACGGAATGGTTATCATGCCAACTTAGGTATTTCTACCCCTATAGACATTTTAAGTTATCATTATGACCCAAACAGTAAAAACCAATTAAAAAAAGTTATAGATTTGTCCAATAGTCAACGTGGTTTCAAAGACGATTCCAATGGAACTATTGAAGGAGACCCAACCGATGATTATCAATATGACCTAAACGGCAATATGACCCAAGACCAGAATAAAAATATTACTTCCATAGTTTACAACCATTTAAATCTGCCTACTAAAATCAATTTTGGTACAGGATCAACTATAACCTATCTATATAATGCTACAGGCGTGAAGCTAAAAAAAGTAGTTACAGACTTAGGAAACAATTCTGCATCAACCACAGAATACCTCGGTGGATTTCAGTATAACAACGCCGTTTTACAATTTATCTTTACCCCGGAAGGTTATGTAAACAATACTGTAATAGATGGGGTCAACCATTACAACTATGTCTATAACTATACCGACCACTTAGGAAATATACGATTGAGTTATTCAAAAGACGAAGAAACACAAGTCATAGAGATATTACAAACCCACCATTATTATCCCTTTGGGTTGGAACATATCAGTTGGTTGGATCGTCGGGAATATGTACCTATATCTGTTGAAACCTTTCGCACAGACGGCAGTAAAGTGATAGAAAAGAAGGTTGGATTGGTGCAAGTGGCTAACTCGGGGTATCAGTATCAATACAATGGAAAGGAGTGGCAGGATGAGTTGGGGCTTAATTGGTATGATTATGGGGCTCGGAATTATGATGCGAGTTTGGGTAGGTGGATGAATGTGGATCCATTGGCGGAGAAGTATCCCGGGTTTTCGCCTTATGTTTATACTTTTAATAACCCTATTAATTTTGTTGACCCGAGTGGAATGGAGGGAGAGGATTGGGTAAATGATGGAGGTATATATAGGTATGATGAAAGAGTTGTAGATAAAGAAACAGCAAAACAATATTATGGTTCTGAGGATTCCTATGTTGGAAAAAGTGCAACTGTTACAACTTCAGATGGTGTAACAGGAGAAATAATTGATAAAGTTAATTTAAATACAGATGGTAGTGTAACTAAAGGTGATGTTACACTCAATACAAACTCTACAGAAACTTTCTATAATGCTGCGGGATCTAGATTTATTCCAAAACAGACATCAGGTAGTTTTATTGGATTTAGTGCAAATTTTGCCTTTATGGGTGGTTTTGGAATATCGATAGGAAATGTTGTTGATGCAGTAGGGGATTCTAAAAACTATTTTAGTTTTAATGGAAATTTAGGTTTTGGATTATCATATGGCTTGGACACTGGTTCAGTTATTCCAAAAGAAGGTAATCAATTTTATTCAAATGATTTTGCAGGAGAAACTTCTAATTATTCATTTGGAGTAGATACACCGGTTTATAGTTTTGGATTAAGTGGTGGTGGTACTGTTGATGCTACTATTGCCCCTGGTGATAAAGTTTTTGCTCCTTCAACATGGGGTATAAATGATAGAGGATATACAACAGAGGAAACGTCAATTTCATTACCTGGAAAAATTGGAGGATCAATTATGTACACAAACGCAAATACATTTATTCATTAATGAAAGAGAAGGTAATATTACCAAGAAAAGTAAAAATAATTCTATATTTTACTATTTTCACACCTTTGATAATCATGATACTTATGGTTTTATTTAATGTGCTAAATGAAAATAGAACAAATTCAGAATTATATTTAGATTACAAGAAGGAATTTGTATTTGCGGGGAAAATAGACACAATCTATCATGAAATACATAATCATAATATTAAGGTAATCGAATCAAACAAACAGAGACATCCTTTACCATTTGAATGGGAAAATAAGTTTAAAGTAGGTGATTCAGTAATTAAACAAAAAGACAGTTTAACTCTTAAACTATACAGAAATGGGATACTTTTTGAGGTTTTAGATTATCGAGATATTGTAAAAGATTGGAGGGATTAAGATGAAATTCTACGACTATGCATTCTAAAATTAAAAAAACCCAGCTATTCGAAGTATGTTGCTATGCGAAGTTTGCAACTTCGCATCATAACTAAAAAAATAGTATTTTTGAAATAAAAAACAAATTGACCAAGGTTTATACAATTTCAGACCAAGACAAACCCCGCCCCCAGCTCCACAAGGCAGACCACTTACCAGCTACGTAAAGTCTCACGCTCCGCAAAGTCTCACGACTTTGCGATACATAAAACCCACTTACCCACACCCACCAAATAAACAATGAACCAACAGAGTTTTTAACGATTAACATCTATGACAATTTAGGTCAATTGATCTCCAAAGAAGTAGGAGGAGATGGTATGAATAGGCTACAAAATGTTGATTATACATACAACATTAGAGGTTGGTTGACCGATATTAATAATGTTGACCAAGTCATGGACGGGACAAATGATGATCTATTTTCTTTTAAAATAAGTTATGATAATCCTGGTGGAAACGGAACCCCATTATACA
>DZCE01000129.1 GCA_022736375.1 Arcobacter nitrofigilis
GGGATATATTTATCCAAAACAAAAGCGATAAAAGCTAAAAAAGCCGATAGTCCAATCCCATATATCAAATCATACCCTTTAAAATATTTATAATGTGGCATTGTATAGTTTTTGGTTTAAAATCCCGTAAAGCTGACTTCAGTCGGCTGTTTTATTCGTGGTAATTGGAATGTATCAGAAAAAATAACCGACTAAAGTCGGTGTTACAAACCAACCTTTAGCTTTAGAATTCGTATCCTAGTTTTGGTTATTTTCGAGGAAGCTTTTTACTAAAACGAAAAAGAAAATTTATTATTTATTGCCCTTTTTTTGATGTAATTGATTATTTTACGAAGAGGTAAAAAATAAAGCCCTATGGTAAATAATATGATTGACCCCCAAGGCTCAGGAATTTGACCACTTAGAATTAAAACTATTATCATTAAAATTATTGCTAGATAGTCTTTCATTGTCATAGATTTTTCATTTTTTTGTAAAAGCCAAAGTCCTAGCATAGCGATAGCATTATAAAAAATATAAATACCAGCTCTTACCACACCCAAATCCCAATGTAATGGTAAAAATGGGGCTATCGCTCCTATCATAGAGCCAATAAGGGCAAGTTCTAAGAAATTATTTCCAGGAAAATATGGGCTCATTACATAAAATACAGCTATCCAAAAGTTTTTACTTTTAAAAAAAGTCAATTTATACTCCTAAAATAATCTTTTTAACACAACTATTATTAATTTATTTAAACCCAAAAACTGTATTTGTAGTTACTATTACAAATAATATCACAGATAATATTGTAGCAATTTTAATAATCTCAGATTGTACATCTAATAGATTTCCAACCAACAATAAAGCGATAGTAAACAATATCCATCCTGAAAGTGTAGCTAAAAACCAAATAGATTTTAGTCTTTGGTCAAAAGTACTATCATCATTTCCTTTTAATTCATTTTCTTTATCTAAAATTTTATCTACATTCCTAATAAATGCAAATGAAAAAAGTAAAGATGCACCCCATAAAAATTGTCCAATAGAGAATTCGTAACAAAAAACCATTACTGGTGGGATTTGATTCTTTCCTTCCAAGAGTGGAATAAGTGCTAAAAGTATAATAACTGAAAAAGTAGCAGTTGTCTGTGCAAAACTTGAATATTGACTAAGTTCATCAATTTTTGTATGTTTTTTATTCATAATTTACCTTTAAAAAAAGTTTTGAAAGTTGTGGATAATTGTTATTCCCACAAAACCAAACAAAGTTTGCAACATTTATCACAAAAGTTACAAACTCTGTCGAACCAAATCAGCTTAACGCTATTCCTCCCTCAGGCAACGAACCGACTGACCGTAAGCTCGATAGTAGAGGTCCATACCTGCAGCAGAGCTATTGAAGACCAAGTACCGAGAGTACGACACACCAGGAGAACTTGACCAAATGAAACCCCAAGAGCCTTGATAGAACAGTGAACCCGAATTGTAGCGACGGTAACCTGCAGACGGTAATTTTAGTTTAGTGTAAGCATCGGCACTATTTGAGATATTTTCTGCTAAAAGTTCTTCTATAGTAGGTACTCTATATCCTACAGGACAAACTGAACTTCCATCTGTTTTTGACCAGTTGGCACTTCGCAAAGTTCCATCACTATCAAGTGTTGACCAGTCACTTGAACCAATGATAAACTTATCTCCTGCACTTGTGATAGCTGAGGCTTGTGTTCCAATAGTTGTGCTATTTGATATTTGATGCCCATCTGTATCTCTTCCCCATTGGTAATAATCTCCATAACAAGCGGTATCGGTTGAACTTGTACAAACTTGAGATGCCCCTAAGTTTCTATCAAGCCAAACTTTGTTTGTAGTTTGAGAAAGTATAGTTTTGTATTCTTTTAACTTCCATGTGAGGGTTGTTGGTGCGAAACTAATAGTATTTTTTTTAGCTTGTAAATCCCTTTCAAAATCTTTGACACTTCCAGTATGAGTTTTGAGAGTTGTTAGGAAGTTTACTATCCCATCTTGATTTACGGAGGTATTTGAGTCTTCTGTGATAGCTTTATCTATCAGTGCTGTGATATTATTTTCTGATCCGTTTGTAAGTCTTGCTTTAAACTTTGTGGTAGCATTTATATCTTTTAGCATCGCATAACAAAGCTGAGAGAGTTTTGCTACATCTGTATCATTTGCATCTACATAATCTCTAGACAATACACCACTAGGAATATTCATAGTAGTAAGGAGATTATTTTGTATCGTAGTATCGTTTCCTATAATTGTAGTGATAGGGGAGATAACTGTACCACTATAAGCTGTGAGGTTGATATCAAAGGTTGTATTTGTATCTATAAGTTTTGCATTACCAACTATCATTTTGATAGGATAAGTTGGAGTTGTACTAAATCTATAAAGTCCTATGGTTCCATTTATCTCTGTAGCTTGCACACCATTTGTATCTGTGATATTTGCATCTTTGATATATCCATCAACGAGTGTGATATCGACACTAGTAGCATCTGGAGCTGGTGTTGTTCCGCCACCTCCTCCACCGCAACCTGTGAGTAAAACTGTAGCTGTGGCTAGGGAGAGGATTATTTTTTGTGGTTTAGATAAGAGAGAGAGAGAGAGAAGGGGTTTTGGTGATATGTTGTATCATTTAGAAGTCCTTTTGGTTTTTTGGGTTTAGTTTTGTTGTTCAGATTGGATTGTATGTTTGTTTAACTTTCAAAGTTCTTAAAAGCTTAAAGTTTTCTTGTAACTTTTTTGTAATGTTTGAGATTTGTGATATTTGTGATACGGGAAGTTTCACTTCCCAAATGCTAGATATTTTCCTTCGCAAAACTAAGTGCAAAATCTTTTGCTTCATTTACTTTTGTTGTATCTTTTCCACCAGCTGATGCAAAGTCTGGTCGTCCTCCACCATTTCCACCAACGATTGGAGCAACCGCTTTTACCCAGTCACCTGCTTTAATTTTACAATTTTTTACTCCTGAAACCAAACTCACTTTATCATCTTTTGCTTGGATAAGTAAAACGGCAACAC
>DZCE01000045.1 GCA_022736375.1 Arcobacter nitrofigilis
ACTCTGATATTCTCATCAAGTCTCTCTTTTAGAGTGGCTTCGATAGCATATAGCGTACCAGTACTAGAACTAGCACAACCACTACAAGCACCTAGGTAACGGATATAAATATCGAAATTGGCACCATTTTCCTTGATGTCAAGTATTTCCATATTTCCACCATCCATGATAAGCATTTGACGGATATTTTCATCTATTACTTTATCCACCGCTTTAATTCTCTGTACGATTGTCATTTGTGCAAAACTCACACTCTCCCCAGCATCTGCAATCAGAGCTAGTTTCTCTTTTTCGTACTCTGCCAATAAATCTACTAGATATATATCTTTTGCTTCATGTCCACCAGGGCGAATACATGATTTACAAAACGCACCTGCTTTTGTATAGTCAGTAATCTGCTCAATAGTAGTAAGCTCATTTAGGCGAATTACTTCACGCAAAGTAGATAGACTTATTCTAGCACATTCACACACTATAATTTCAGCTTCAAATGACGCAGCGTCTACGCCTTTGTATTGTGCGGCTGCTTTTTTGATAACATCGTATGCCATAACCGAACAGTGCATTTTTTGAGGTGGAACAGCTGGTTTATCAGGTGTATCACGCATCGCTTTTTCTACATCTATATTTGTGATTTTGACTGCTTCATCTACTGTTTTGCCTAGACATAGCTCAGCCATCGTGTCACTACTAGCGATTGCTGTACCACAACCAAAACTTTTAAACTTAGACTCCATGATGATATCAGTTTTTGGATCTACAGCCCAATAAAGTCTCACAGCATCCCCACAGCTCTCTGCACCAAAGTCAGCTACTATAAGCTTAGCACCAATTTCATCTGCATGTTCTTGTGTAATTTCACCCATATTTTTTGGGTTCGCCATCAATTGCGTGACTTTATCGCTATATTCATCCCAGATTGTTCCACCTATTAGGCTATCTATTCCCATAATATTTCCTTTTCATTATTTTCTTCTTGAACTCATAGCAAAGCTAATCGTCCAATTCATCTCACTAAAGCTTCGCCTTGTGGCTCAGAAAAACTCATTTCCTTATTTTAACTACTTTTTGTAAATTAGTGACCTGTGCTCAAACCACAATCATGACCATCTGGAGCATAAGCGTATGAGCTTGAAATCCCTCTAAGTCTATCAGCAGCTGTCCGCACTACATCTATCACATAATCTATCTCTTCAGGTGTTGTATATCTACTAAGAGAAAATCTAATAGCAGTATGTGCCAAATCTGCCTCAGCCCCGATAGCCTCCATGACTGGATTGCTCTCAAGGTCTTCGCTGGCACAAGCACTTCCTGTACTAGCAGCAATTCCTGCACGGTTGAGATCCCAAAGCATAGCTTCACCCTCAACACCTCTGAATGATACCAAAATCGTATTTGCTACTCTCTTTTCTCTAGGAGTTACCACAAATGTATCTTTCATTGCCAGTAGTGCGTCTTCTAGTCTATCTCTCATCTCTTTGACATCGTGCATCTCATAGTCAAGCGAATCTGCTGCTTGTTCCATAGCCTTACCCATGCCTACTATTCCAGCTACATTTAGAGTTCCACTTCTATGTCCGCCCATTTGTGAACCTCCGTGTAATAGTGGAGTTAACTCTTTGTCTTTTTTCATATATAATGCACCCACACCTTTTGGACCGTGGAATTTATGTGCTGACATCGTTAAATAATCTATGTTTGCTGCTTGTACATCTACTGGCACTTTACCTATTGCCTGAACAGCATCTGTGTGAAATAGTACACCCTTTGCTTTACATATCTCACCTATTTCGTGAATAGGGAAGATTGCTCCTGTTTCATTGTTAACCCACATAATTGACACCAAAGCCGTTTTATCTGTTATAAATGCGGCTACTGTGTGAGCCTCTACAATCCCCTCGCTATTGATTGGTAAGTATGTAACTTTACACCCTTTTGATTCTAGAAACTTTGCACATGCTATCACACTAGGGTGTTCCACTTCGCTGATTATGATATGGTTTTTACGACCTGTCAAGATATAGTCAAAATATATACTTTTAAATACCCAATTATTGCTCTCTGTAGCGCAAGAAGTGATTACTACACTATCTTCATTGGGCGCATGAATACCTGCGTATATCTTTTGCATACCCTCTTTTAATGGCTTATGCGTATCACTTGCGAACTGATGCAAAGAGTTCGGGTTGCCGTATTTTTGTACAAAAAACGGTTCCATCTCCTCAAATACATGTGGATCGACTATTGTCGTTGCATTGTTATCGAGATAAACTCTCATGGTTTTCCTTTGAAATTAACTAAATAAGACTATTTTTGTCCTAATTGATTTGATAATACACAAACATATCTTAAAGTATTATAAAAGTATGCAATATATGCAAGATTATACACACACTTTTATTAAATGTGATTTGTGATACTGATTTTTGTATGCAAATATTGTTCCGTTTTAAGCAATTATGCATTAAAATGTAAAAAATCAGGAGCGAAATATGAACGCAATAATAGTTTCCTTGCATGTACTCAGTGCTATAATTTGGGTAGGTGGGATGATAGCCATCAGAATAGCAGTCCACCCTGTAATGCAATCCATAGATGATATGCCAATCAAATTAGGGAAAACTATAGAAATAATTGGTCGACTGTTTAACTTAGTAATACCATTCATAATTTTACTGCTCATAACTGCTGTGATAATGGCTCTCACACTTAAAGGTTCATCGCTTTATAGTGTAGTACTAATCAAAGAACTTATTTGGGTTATTATGACAATCAACTTTATCTATATGTACATCAGACGACATTCGGCTTCAAAGCTATTTGTGGCTGGTGATTTCGCTCTAGCCAAAGCTAAAATATCTCCATTTCCAAATCTACTTTTACCAATAAATATAGTTCTTGGATTAGTAGCACTTTATCTAGGAGTAACACTAAGAGGATTATAAATAAAATTGTAGATAAGTTACCAAAAAGATGATACAATAAGGTTTAATATCTCAAAAAAAGGATTTTACAATGAGTCAAAAAGAGGAAAAAATAGCTCTATATATTGCAAATGCAAAAGAGTTGGGGCTTGGACTATCTGACGAGCTTATAAGTTTAGTAACTAGTGGGCTTATACCATCTATCTATAATGCAGATAGTGAGAAAGTGGCATGCTCACAAAATGATGAACTTGATACTATAAAAAAGAATTTTCTAATCAAAAAACTTTGCGTTGAAGCCACCGATAGTGAGCTGAACAGTGCTATTGCATCGGCTTGTGAAAAAATGGGTAGTAGCAATAGAAACAAATATCGGGTCTTGGTGTATGCTCTACTTGTGCAACACTTTGGAAAAGAAAGCGTTTACGCTTAAAACTCATGGGCTTCGTAGCCCATATTTACATTTCATTATCAATATAAAAATCAAAATTAAATCTTATTTGGCTACAATAGAAAAAAATATCTGGACATAATTATGACTAATGAAACTAAACTACAAAAAATAGCAGATGCTACTAGCGAAATACTAACACTATTAGGTGAAAATATAGACAGAGAAGGTCTAGTAAAGACCCCAATGCGTGTCGCAAAAGCATTAGAGTTTCTCACAAGCGGGTATGGCGAAAACCCACAAGATATACTAAATGAAGCACTTTTTACAAGCAGTAATGACGAGATGGTGTTGATTCGCGACATTGAGTTTTACTCTATGTGTGAACATCATATATTGCCGATCATCGGTCGTGTACATGTAGCGTATATTCCTGATGGAAAGGTGGTGGGACTATCCAAAATCCCACGAATAGTAAATCTGTTTGCTCATCGTCTTCAAATCCAAGAGCAACTCACAGAGCAGATAGCACAAGCGATAGAAGAGACCATCCGTCCAAAAGGTGTGGCAGTGGTAGTTCACGCTAGACATATGTGCATGGAGATGAGAGGTGTACAAAAAATCAACTCCACTACTGTAAGCTCCGCCTTGCGAGGACTGTTTAAAAGCGATGAGCGTACTAGAAGCGAGTTTTATAATCTCATAAACACGGCAGCACCATCGAATTTCTGATATAAATTTCATTTTGTCATATATTTGCAAAATTGCTGACAATCTTAGTACAATCAACATATCTTATCACTAGGGTTAAATATGAGATTTTTATTTTTACTTCTTTTGCCATTTTTACTTTATTCCAAAAGCTTTACAGTAGCATCATATAATGTACAAAACCTCTTTGATGATTTGAATCAAGGTAGCGAATATGAAGACTACAGGCTAAACACGCACAACTGGACAAGTGAAATGGCGAAAATCAAGCTAAACCATACAGCTGAAGCCATATGTGATATAAATAGTGACATTATAGGACTCCAAGAGATAGAAAACGCACATATCCTTCGTAAATTAGTAGCCAAAGTTGGCGAATGTGGTGTGAGATACAAATATAGTGCTATCACGCACAAGCCAACAGCGGCTGTACAAGTAGCTATTCTATCTAAATATCCGATTTTGAAAAGCCACCAAATCATCACCACGCCAAATGGTAGAAATAGGGATATATTGGAATCTGTCGTGCTAGTAGAGGGCAAAGAACTAAGTATATTTGTAAATCACTGGAAATCAAAAGCAAAAGATGGCAAAGAGAGTGCTAGAATAAAATCAGCAACCATATTAGCAAATTATCTCAGAGGTGCAAACCATGAATATATAATTCTAGGCGACCTAAATAGTAGATACAATGAAGCCGATCTAATAGAAGGCAAACTTAACGATACAAACGGTCGCACAGCCATAAACGATGTGATGAAAACGAACTACAATAACACGCTTATTGACAAATCAACTTTGCGATTAGCATCAAGTGGTTCACACATAAATCTATGGAGTGAACTACCTATTCAAAAGAGATGGAATCATGAATTTTATGGAGAAAAAAATACGCTAGACCACATACTACTACCAAAGAGTTTATTTGATAATCGTGGAGTTGAATATGTAGATGGCTCATTTGGGGTTTTTGCACCATCATACTTACTTAGCGGTGGCGGAAAGATAGCATATTGGGGTATGAAAAAGAAACAACACACAGGTGCAGGATATTCGGATCATCTACCAATCCGTGCAACATTTACCACTAGCCACACCGCTCACAACACAAAGTCAATCCCTCAGCCAATTTATAAAAGTGTAAATATAGAAGCATTATACGGCATGGACGGACTCCAATCTAGCATTAAAATCAACAATGCAGTCGTCATATGGAAACGAGGCTACAATGCAATCATAAAGCAGTCGAAAAATGGTAGGGGCGTGATGCTCTATAAATGTGCTAGTCATCTAAAAGAGGGTGGCGTATATGACCTGCAAGTAAATGAAATTAAATCCTATCAAGGGCTAAAAGAGATAACAAATGTAACTACAATAAATCAAAAATCCACTTCGGTGTCAACAGCACCATTTATGCTGGCATCATCATCGCTAGGCAAGTCTGTACTTATGAGGCAAAACGAGATGTTTACAAACATACAAGGCATTTACAACAATGGCAAGCTCCAAACACCACAAGGAACATATCCAATATATTTCAAAAACAGAGGTTCTAAGCTACAAAATGGTGAGCGTATCAAGATTCTATATGCTCACTTAGGGTATTATAAACAATTACAACTTGTCGTTTACGACAAGGATGATTTTACTATTTTGGAGTAGTTATGGAGTATTATCGTTGGATATTAGCATTTCATATAGTGGGTGTTCTTAGCTGGATGGCTATGTTGTTTTATCTGCCTAGGCTTTTTGTCTATCACAGAGAAAATTATGACAAGTTAGAGTTTATAGAGGTTGTCAAGATTCAAGAGTATAAACTCTATAAATACATCGGTACACCAGCCATGTGGGCAGTGATTATTAGTGGTGTTGCTATGATTATGCTAAATTCAGCCCTTATGAGTCAAGGCTGGTTTCATATAAAACTTTTTTCACTTGTGTTGCTCATAATTTATAGTTTTTCACTAGACTATCACAGAAAGCGACTAGCTGATAATAGCTCATACAAAAGTGGTAAATTTTTTAGGTACTATAATGAAGTGCCGACTATTTTGGCTATAATAATAGTCGCAATGGTAATAGTAAAACCATAAACCAACAAAGGAATTAACTGTGTTCGGACTTTTCAAAAGCAAAAAAATAGAAATTCATGCTCCCACAAGTGGAAGAGTTATAGATTTATCACAAGTCCCTGATGAAGTATTTTCTGGGCGTATGGCAGGAGATGGTGTGGCGATTGAGCCAACGAATGGTATCTTTTGCTCTCCAATAGATGGCACTATAAGTAAAATCTTCCCTACAAAACATGCCTTTATAATCAAAAATGGCGACCTTGAAGTGATCGTGCATATCGGCATTGATACAGTAGAGCTAAAGGGGAATGGTTTTACAGCACTAAAAACAACAGGCGACAAGGTAAAATCTGGTGAGCCAATTATAGAAGCGGATTTGGAATTTATCTCACAAAATGGCAAATCTACCATCACTCCTATTGTTATCAATAAGAGTAAAATTGACAATGTCAAGCTTGGTCTAGTTGACAAAAATACTAAAATAATGGAGGTATCATAATGCCTGCTATTGACAATATGTGGCACTATATACTTTATGCGGTGATAATTATAACAACAATAATCATATTAAAAAGTCCAAAGAAAAAATAAGAAACTATCAAATAATTAGTCATATTTTTCAAAAGTAATTAATGGTTATTTCTCGTCTAAAAAAGTGTATAATAATAAATAAAAACACATAGGAAGGAAGGAAATGAAATCACTATTTATAATCGCAGCACTAATTATTGTAGGACTAGTCATATATAATACACAGATAAAAGATAAGCAGATAATGGATATAAATATCACAAAGATAAGAGATGAGTTAAATCTAACAAGAGATAGCATTAAAAATCCAACTGACCTTATGAGAAATGGAATAGAGATACCATTGGCTGTAATGTGTGAAAAAGCTGGCGGAACACTGTTTGCTGGAAAATGCTATGAAGGGCAAGCCAAAGATTTAAAACCAAAAGAAAATTCAAAGTAAATTGCATATTCGCTAGCTACTCTCATTTATAGAGATTATGCTCTACGCCTTTTTCTTTTAGATATTCGCTCATCTTTTTTTGTCCCATTTTTTTGGAATAGTCAATTGCACTCATACCCATCTTGTCTACAGATGAGACTGATGCCCCATTTTCTAGCAATAAATCTATCATATCGGTATCATTAAAACAAGATGCTAACATAAGTGGTGTAATACCACTTTTTCTTTTTGTGACATTCAGATCAATACCACTATCTATACAAAGTTTTACTACATCATATCGTTTAAATTTAATAGCCACATCAACGCTTCCAACACCAAATGTATCTATCTCGTGAATATCAGCACCATACTCCATAAGTAGCTTTATCATCTCAATATCAGCATAAGTGCGAATAGCATACACTAACACACTAACCTCATCAGGATCATCAAGCTCATACTCGTCACCTATCACTAAGTGATCCCTAATGTTTGCCTCATTCTTGTCCAAAAGTCTCCTGACTGTTGCCATACTATCATTTGATATTGCCTCTGCTAATGCCTGCATCCCTTCTCCTTGTTATCGTACTGTAACTAATATTGTGTAATGTTCTATTGTGTATCTATTTGCACTATAACATAAAAAAGGAAAAAAATGAAATTATCGTTGATTTTAAAAAAACTTATCAAGAGTGATGGCGTGAAATCTGAAGTAGCAAGAAAAATAGTAGCTTTAAAAAATTCAAAAGAGTTCAACTATTTAGTAGATACTAAAAAGCTATAAATCTATTCCAATCCCTCAAGCAGTTGTGCAATACTGTTCGCCTCATCTTCTAAAATTACTAGTTTTGCCTTATAATCCATAGCTTCTTTGTGATCCATATTTGCATATGCAATAATGATGATTTTATCACCCACATGTACTTTTCGTGCAGCTGCTCCATTTAGACATATGTCTCCACTTCCTGCCTCGCCTGATATTATATATGTTGAAAATCTCTCACCATTATTGACATTGACTATATCCACTTTTTGTCCTACTAGCATACCAGCAGCATCCAAGAGTGTACTATCTATCGTGATAGAACCAACATAATTTAAATTGGCATCCGTGACAGTAGCACGATGAATTTTACTTTGTAGCATTGTTATGGTCATTACAAGTTTCCTTAATTTAATACCGCAATTATACTATAAAAATATAATTATTATGATTGAGCTATTGTTTTTGGATCAATAGGCTCTCCCCACATCTCTGCAGGGATTAGATATTCTTCTACTACTTTGCCACCTATTATATGCTCTTCAATGATTCTATCGATTTTCTCTTTTGTGAGACCTGCGTACATAGTATGTCCAGGTTCTACTAGCATTACAGGACCTTGTTGACAACGATTAAGACAGCCTGTTTGGATAGGTTGCACCGTAGAAATGATACCTTTTGCCATAAGACTTTGTGCTAAATGCATAAAAATCTGTGCTGATTCTGGGTTAGCTTGACTTACACAGCTAGGTTTTGGCATTCCTGGAGGTGATGCTTGCTGACATTTGAAGATGTAAAAAGCTGGTTGTGGTAGTGCGTAACTCATGATAATTCCTTAATTAAGACTAAATTTGTCCTAATAATAGCAAAATATTATTATTTCTACCTTAAGCTATTTTTCTCTTTTAGTATTTCCCTAACAACTTCTCTGTCATCAAACTTGTGTTTCACTCCTGCTATCTCTTGATAGTCTTCATCACCTTTGCCTAATATCAGCAGTGCATCGCCTTCACCAAGCTCATCAATAGCCTTATTTATGGCTTCTTTTCGATCCAATATAATCTGCACGCCTACTTTACCCTCTAATCCTACCATTATCTCATCTATGATAGTTTGTGGCTCTTCATCACGAGGATTATCGCTTGTGACATATATATGATTGGCGTATCTACCAGCCACTGCTCCCATTCGTGGGCGTTTTAGTTTATCACGATTTCCTCCAGCTCCAAATACCACCGATAAACTTTTCTCTTTCATGCTTTGTAATACTTGCAACATTCCATCATCAGTATGAGCAAAATCAACTATCACAAGTGGATTACGGCTCACCACCTCCATACGCCCACCTACTCCAGCAAAATGTTCTACTGCTTTACATATCTGCTCAAGTGGTTTGCCAGTGACCATATGCACGGCTCCTATTGCTGCCATTAGGTTATATAGATTAAACAGTCCTACCATTGGAGAGTGGAATGTTAGCTCCTCTTCAAAATATTTTATCCCTGCCGTTATGCCATTAATCAGTGAAAATGCTTGGACTTTAAAAGTCGCTGGCTCATCAACACCATAGCTTTGTGCGTTAATGGGATTGTAAGTTATAGTTGAAATAAGGTCTTTATTGAGTAGCTTTGGAGTTTCATCGGCAAAAAAGAGGCTTTTAACTCTTCTGTACTCTTCTATGGTTTTGTGGTAGTCTAAATGGTCGGCGGTGACATTTGTGTGTACCTTTAGAGCAAATTTAAGTCCCTCAATTCGTTCTTGCTCAATCGCATGAGAGCTAACCTCCATCACGAAATAAGCACATCCACCATCCCGTGCCTCTTTCATATGCACAATCGTCTCAAAGATAGACGGGGTGGTCATTATCTTATCTTCTCTTCGCTCTTCTAGCACGAAAAATCCTCGAGTGCCTTGAAGTGCTGGTTTTTCCTCTACATCTAAAAGCAGAGAATAGATGGCTGCTGCTACGGTGGTTTTGCCGTTTGTTCCACATATTCCTACAATTTTCATGTTGTCTAGTTGCCATTTACTCAAAAGTTCCAGTGGTGTTATGAACGCACTTTTCCCATCAAAGTATTTTTCGTTTTGGCTTGTCTTTAAAAATAGTGTTTTTGCATCTATCTCTGCAGAGTTATCTGTGATAAAAGCATAACCATCAATACCGTATTTTACTCTCACTTTTTCTCCTCAAATAGGCTGTACAGCTCCATAACATCTTGATCATAATCAAATATTTCACTTGTATCATCTAAATACTGTAGTGCCATTTTCTCAAATCCACCATTGTGAAGCTGAGTTATAAAGCCTATAAGCTCTTCTTTACTGGTGAGGTATATTCGGGTTGAGAACATAATATCCTCAAATGTATGTTTAAAATCACCTCGTTCTTTGACAATCTTCATAAAATCAGCGTATGAAATGCCATCAACATCTTCTATTCTGCCAGCGTGAGCCGAGATGAGTTCTGCGATAGTGTTTTTAGAGGCATCTAGAGTATCAATTATGTCACTAATTACTTTGGCTGCGTCATCTTGGTCTTCTTTGATTAGGTAATAGTAATCAAACAGTGCCTGTGCTTCTTCCCCACTCTCTAGTGCCATATCACACAAGAAAACGCCTATTTTTGCCTCTTCTAGCTTTGGATTCTCGCTATAAATCTCACCATAATATCTAAGTGCGTCTTTATACTCTCCACTTTGAAATAATTGTTGTGCTTTTTGTAATCTGTTTAGCTCGTCTTGTTCTCTCATTTAGCCTAATTGCTCCCAATTGTCCTCTGCTCCAATAGGTACATTAACTACGGTTAAATCAGGGTGTATAAGTATTTTTAGCTGTTTTTCTACACCATATTTTAGTGTAGTACCACTACTGCCACACCCAACGCATGCTCCTTGAAGCTGCACAAAAACCTTTGCGTCTTTTATGCCTATAAGTTTAATGTCTCCGCCGTCTAGTTTTATTGATGGGCGTACTTTATCTATTACACCAGCGACAGCTGGTTCTAGCTCTTCATCTGTAAATGGAATCATATTATTGCCTTGATTTTATTTAATTTGTTATTATATCATAACTACCAATATATCATAAAATTTTGTACACATAGTTAAATAATTCAACTAACTGTAATTTGATATGATACTTTTATAGATTTTTTAGTATTATTATATAAAATAAAAATGACTAGAGGTGACTAAAATGGTAAAATGTTTCATCAAAACAGGTCATCGTCTAGAGGTTATTCAAGGGCTAGACAAGCTACTAGAATCCAAGCAACAAAAAAATGTTATTTGGATAGATATGCTTCGCCCATCTAGGCAGGATATAAAAACTATAGAAGAGATGTTCAGTGTGCAATTTCCTACCAAGCAAGAGAGTGAAGAGATTGAACTAAGCTCACGATACTGGGAAGAAGAGAAACGAGTCGAGATAAATAGTTATTTCCTGATTAATAGCGAAAAAAACCCTTACAATGAAACGGTATCATTTATTATGCAGGGCAAAGTCCTATTTTCTGCTCGTTATAAAGAGCTTGGTACTTTTAATGAGTTTAGCAAAAGATTTCTAAGCTCTCCAAAAGAGTTCAAAGATGGATATGAGATATTTTGTCAGATTTTAGACATAAGGATTGATGCTGACGCTGATGCCATAGAACAACTTTCGAAAGAAATAGCTGTTTTACGCAAGCATGTATTTACTGACTATACCAATGACGACGAAGAGATATTGGAGCGAATATCAGAATTTGAAGATTTAAATATGAAAATCCGTGAAAATGTCACAGATAAACAGAGGATTTTAACAGCCCTTTTAAAATCTACTATTTACAATACGGCATCAGAGGATATTACGATAATGCTCAAAGATATTCGCTCGCTCATTGAACATACAAATTTCAATTTTGAGAGACTGGACTACTTGCAAAGCATATTTGTCGGTATGCTTAATATCGAACAAAATAAAACCGTAAAGATGTTTACAATTGTAAATGTAATATTCCTCCCGCCTACGCTAATCGCCAGTATATATGGTATGAACTTTGCTTTAATGCCAGAATTGCAGTGGAAATATGGATATCTAGTTGCAATTGTACTAATGATTTTATCAGCTGTAACTCCTCTGTATGTATTCCGCAAGAAGGGATGGATGTAAGTGAAAGCTCTAATGATTTGGATACAAAACAATAGTGGAAAGCTACTGTTTAGCTTTTTGGTTATCTGTGCGTTACTGTTGACATATGTGCTTATATATGTGCCAGTAAGTGGCTTTGAAAATAAACTCTCATATCTACTAAAACGATATGGGTATTTCATCTTATTTATATGGAGCATATTAGAGGGCGAACTTGGTCTTATCATGGGTGGACTTCTTTGTCACAAGGGGGATATGATTCTTTTTTGGGCTATCTTCATAGCTGGACTTGGTGGCTTTGTGGGTGACCAGATATATTTCTACACAGGTAGGTACAACAAAGCATATATCAACAAAAAATTTGCTCATCATAACCGTAAATTTGCTCTAGCTACACTACTCTTGCGAAAATACGGCATGAGGATAATATTCGCTCAACGATATATGTATGGCATGAGAACTATCATACCTATATCTATCGGGCTTACTAGATACAGTGCCAAAAAATTTGCCATCATCAACCTCATAAGTGCATGGTGTTGGGCTGCTCTTACTATTGTCCCTGTTTGGTATTTTGGACAAGATATTATCAATCTATTTCATAAGGTGATGGCTTATTGGTATTTTGCCATTCCTCTTATAGTATTGGTTTTATTTATGATTGTGAGATATTACAAGAAGAACTTCGCAACAGCACTTGAGAAGGTTGCAAGAAGAACTGCAGAAGAATACTAATTGAACAAACTTCGTTGTGGGTGGGTAAAGCTAAGTGATCCAATATATGTCGCATATCATGATAAAGAGTGGGGCAAGCCACTGCATGATGATCAAGCGTTGTTTGAGCTATTTAGTCTAGAGACACAATCAGCTGGGCTTAGCTGGCTCACGGTATTAAAGAAACGAGTTGGATATAGAGATGTATTCGAAGGATTTAACCTAAATATAGTAGCCTCGTATGACAGCGATGATGTAGTGCGAATATTGCAGAGTGGACTTGTTATCAAAAGTCGCCCAAAGATAGAAGCCATTATCTCAAATGCACGGCTTTTTGTGGATATCGCAGCAGAATTTGGTTCTATTGATAGGTACTTTTGGGGCAAGATAGATGGAAAGCAAATTGTCAATAGCGTGACAAATTATAGGGACGCTGCGACAACATCTGATATCTCTGATGAGATAACCCAAGAACTAAAGAAGCGAGGGTTTAAGTTCATTGGCTCTACGACTATATACGCATTTATGCAAGCGTGTGGTATGGTAGATGACCACGAAGACGGGTGTATCTGCAAGGGCAAATCATAATATTTATCTATTATGGTACAATCAAATAAAAATAAGGCTAAAGCTCATGTCCCAACATCCTACGATTTTACAACAATTTCGCTCTTTTTGTTTCCAAAACAATGCCACAGATTTAGAGACTGCAATAGAATACTTTAGCGTGTTTGGTGGAATGGGCTGGAAAGTAGACATGACCAGACCTTTGGATGATCTAATAGAAGAGAAAGTGTTGAAGAATTATAGATATATCCATGGCGATATCGCTATAATCACTCATAGCAACCCTGTGCATCACAAGATCCTATCAGCTCTAGCCACAGGAGATAGACGAGAACATTCAGCATTTAAAAAAGCTAGAATCACAAATAAAGACGAAGGAGAAGAGTCTGTTGATTTTATGATAGATAAAGGCGTTTTAATACTTGATAAATCAATGGAAAAACCGATGAAAAATCACGAAAAAGTATCCAATAAGCTACTATTTGCTCAGCCATTTATGCGTTTTTGGTTCGCCTCAGTTTCTCCTTATTACAAGGGCATTAGAGATGGGGATTATAGTGAATTTACAAAGCAATGGAACAATGCAAGGAATGAGTTCTCACAGCTTATCTATAAGCAACTAATTCAGGCACTGGTGAAAAAAAGCAATGACGAGGTGGTCAATGTCGGCTCTTATTGGGACAGTGAAACTGAAATAGATATACTAGCACTTACTAAATCTGGCAAATGGATAGCAGGAATGTGCAAACACTCCAAAAATAAAGCGTCCAAAAGTGACTTAACTAAGCTCCGTGAAAATGTAACCAAAGCTGGGCTTGATGTGGATAGCTTTGTGCTTTATTCTAAGAACAAGTTTTCAACTGAACTCAAAAAAGAGAGTAGTGAGAGCTTACGACT
>DZCE01000046.1 GCA_022736375.1 Arcobacter nitrofigilis
TTGGTGGAGGTGTGGGGGATCGAACCCCAGTCCTAAAACAGCTAAAACTATGACTCTACATGCTTAGATGATGTTGCTAAATCTTATCTTGCTTCGTGCAGCACCCAAAACTACGCAAGACCAGCCAGTTGTTCTTCTCTGGGTTTGGCGTGCCAAAGAAAAAGTCATCATATTATGATACCTTATAATCTACCTATGAGGACACTCAGTAGCAAGGCAGTCCTTAGTTTAAGCTAAACTTACGCTACAGCGTAAGCAGGACGATAATTTGTATTGTTTGCGGTTAAGCAATTTGGGCCGCGTAACGGAAATGCCCAGTCCGACATGCACATAATCCATACTGCTCCAGTCGAAACCAGTCACCCCCATAAAAGAATGAACCAAATTGATTGGAAACATGGAGTGCGATTTTAGCACTTTGATGTATGAATGTCAATAGCTGTTTTTACAAAATGCAGGGCTTCGTCTTTTGTGGAGATCAAGCCATCTAGTTGTGCTTCGTATATCTCTTTTAGTATTTTTTTAAATTGTGGAGATGGGCTTAGCCCTAAGCTTATTAAATCTCTACCTTGCAGTATTGGAGCAGGGGCATCAGTCTCAACTCCAAGCTCTTTGGATTTTTCTAATAGCCAGTCACCAGCTTCATATATTCCAGTTAGTGACTCCGTGGTGGTGCGACCTAGGAAATCTGCTCGTGCAACCATGACCAGCTCTTCTATGTTTACTTTTGTAGAGAGTCGTCTAATGGCAGGAGATTTTGCACCATTGCGATAAAATTGTGATGGTGACAGATGGTACCTGATGAGTGGCTCTATATCATCTATGAGACTATGTTCGTTTGTGAGTCTATACATAAAGTTACGCATAGGTTCTATCCCAGCCTCTTCATGACCTATGGCTGTTATGTTGCCATCTTTGATTTGTGTATGTGTGGCTTTACCAAAGTCGTGACAAAGTATCGCCCAAAAAAGTCTTTCATTTTGTTTATTATCATTTCCTTTGAGCTTTGCCATTTCGTCGATGCACATCATCGTATGAGTCCAGACATCGCCCTCTGGATGCCATTTAGGGTCTTGTGGGACATCTATGATAGCTTGTAGTTCTGGAAAGTATTGTAAAATTCCAAGGCTACGCATAAGCTCAAAGCCAATTGATGGTTTAGCTGATTTCAGGAGTAGTTTTTTGAACTCTTCATAAATTCTCTCTTTTGGTAAAAATTCAAGCAATACATCATCAACCATCTTTTTGCAAAGAGCAAAAGTGCTTTCGTCAATAGTGAGATTGAACCTAGCTACAAACTGAATGCACCTATAAACTCGCAATGGATCTTCTACAAAAGTAGTATCATTTGTATGTCGTAAAATCTTATTTTTGATATCATCTATTCCGCCATATGGATCTATAAATTCTGCTGTCTCTATATTATATCCGATAGAGTTTATAGTGAAATCTCGTCTTTTGAATGCCTTATGATAGCTCATATTCCCATCAATTGTAGTTTCAAAATCAGTGTGTTTGTTTCCTATTTTATGTTCAATTCTAGGCAATGAAAAATCATGTTCGTCGTTATCAATGCTAAGTTTTAGTATCCCAAAACTTTTGCCAACTAGATTTACATTTCCAAATTCTAATAATATCTCTTGGAGTTTGTCAATAGTATCTATACCATAAACTTCCACATCATAATCTTTTGATTCTTTGTTTAGAAAGTGGTCACGAACCATACCACCAACCAAGATAGCTTTAGCATTATAGGATTTTAGCCTACTAGAGATTTGTTGTAGGCTAGGAGAGATTTGCATTTTACTCGACAGTAACGCTTTTGGCTAGATTTCTAGGCATATCCACATCATTACCAAGGCGTACAGATACCTCAAGTGCAAATAGCTGAGTGATTACCATCATCTCAAAAAACTCAAGCATTGGATGACTGTCGTAGCTTGTCTGTATAAAATCATCAGCTAACTTAAATGGTTCTGGTGAGATAGCAAGGATATTGGCATCTCTTGCACTAAGCTCTTCCACATTGCTCTTGATTTTGTCATAATGTAAGCTACGAGGCATAAGTGCTACAGTGAAGAGTCCACTATCTGCTAGTGCAATTGGACCATGCTTCATCTCTCCAGCAGGGTAACCCTCTGCGTGAAGATAGCTTATCTCTTTTAGTTTCAACGCACCCTCTAATGCAAGTGGGAAAAATATATCTCTACCTATAAAGAAAAATCCATGACCATGCAAATATCTCTTTGTTAGCCTATGTATCTGTTCGTGTAGTCCATCAGGAATAAGCAACGCACGAGGCACATGTATCATGGCATCTATTTCAGTTTTTATTTGTTCGCTTGGAATAGTTTTGTTGATTCCTGCAAAATATACGCTAAGCATCCAAAGTACCATAGTTTGAGTAGCAAATGCTTTTGTGCTTGCTACGCCTTTTTCTATTCCAGCTCTTGTGAGTATCGCTCTATCGCTTTCACGCACTATTGATGAGTTGTCTACATTACAAATGCTAAGGCTTTTTAGACCAGCTCTTTTTGCCATCTTTAGTGCTTCAAGTGTATCAGCTGTTTCTCCACTTTGAGATATTGTAATAAAAAGTGTATTTTTCTTTAGAAGTGGTTCTTTATATCTAAACTCACTTGCAATCTCAACAACACATGGAATCTTAGATAATCTCTCAAATAGATAGCTACTAGCAAGTGCAGAGTGATAGCTAGTGCCACAAGCGCATATTTTGATATTATCAATACCATTTAGGAAGTAACTGTTCAGCTCTTCAAAATCTACACTATCATCATTGACTCTACCCATCATGGTTTCACTCATTACACGACTTTGCTCATAAATCTCTTTTTCCATAAAAAATCTAAAACCGTCTTTTTGTGCTGATGCTTTGTCCATGCTAAGGGCTTGTTTATGAAATGATTTTTCGCCTTTAGCGTCAAATAGTTTTACTTCACCATCTTTTGCATATCCATACTCACCATCTTCAAGGTAGTATACTTGCGTAGCTTTACCTATTATTGGAGTATCTGAAGATGCAAAATATATATCATTATCATCAAATCCAATAAGCATTGGAGAGCCATTTTTTGCAAAATATATCGTTTCGCTATCTGCTTTTGTAATAAGCAAGGTTGCATATGCACCATCAAGTTCAGCTACCGTTGCTTTAAATGATTCAAATGGATTTGCTAATTTATTATTATGGTATTCAAAAAGATGTACAATTGTCTCTGTGTCTGTTTGGCTTACAAATGATGCACCAGTTGCTTGAAGTTTTGTTTTTAGCTCTTGATAGTTTTCTATGATACCATTGTGAACCACAAAGCTATATTGACCCAAATGTGGATGTGCATTAAGCTCTGTTGGTTTACCATGGGTCGCCCATCTAGTATGACCAATACTCACTCCAAAGCCATCACTTAGATAATGGGTTGTTTTATTTGCTAGATTTTCTATCTTGCCAACAGCTTTGAAGTTTTTAAGTTCTTTGTTCTCTATAACTGCAAATCCAGCACTATCATAGCCTCTATACTCAAGCTCACTCAAGCCATCAAGCAAAATCTCTTTTTTCTCTTTTTTACCAATATATCCGACAATTCCACACATTTATATGCTCTCCGTGAGTTTATTCAAAATCAATTCCGTATTATGACAAAAGTTTCCATTCTTTTGGATGAGAAATGTATCTCTTGTACGATTTTTAGTGCCATGAAGCTTTGCAGATTCTATATCTACACCCAACTCATCAAATAGATTTGCTATATAAGCTAGTAAGCCTTTTTGGTTTTTGGTGTTTATTTTCATAGATGCATACGCAGATGAATAGTCGCAATCTATTTCTATCTCTTTTGTTAATATTTCTGGTTTTTTGAGATTAATCGTCTTTTGTGGGTTGAATGAATTTTGCATTATTTCATCAAGTAGTTCCACATCTTCATCTGTGATTTTTTCATTATATTCTATTTTGAAATATTTTAAACCATTGAATAATTTACATATCTCCATATTGACCACCTCTATGTGCGAGAGTTTACCAAGCAAATATCCAAGTTGCAGTGAGGTAGCCCTAACAATCTCTATTGTTAATGTATCATCATTTGTAATTTTATATGTATATTCACCGTCCAATCCAAAAGCCATTTTTCCTAGAGTGATTATCTCATCTACTTTGTATCTTAAAAATGGAAGATTAGACTGGATAGATAAAATTGCAGTTTGTATTTTTGGCTCTAGCGTTATGAAGTTTTCAGATTTTTTTAGCAACTCCTCTTTTTTCAATCTTTTGGCTGTATCACTAAGGAGTTCATTGTTTTGAAGTGCCATTAATGAATTATCATATAATGTTTTTAATAATCTCAAAGTAAAACTACCCAAAACACCAGACCCAACAGCACTAATATCAGCCATTGTAAGCAAATAGAGCATGTCTAATGTTTTTTTGTCTCCAAACCTAGAGGCAAATTTAGTAATTATTTGCTCGTCGTGCAAATCTTCTCTTTGTGCCACTTTGCTCATTAGCGTGTGGTTGAGTATTAGAAGTTCGCCAGTTTTTATTAGCTCACTATCAAACCCAAGCTTTGACGCATATGATTTAAACAGTAATGCTCCAATAATGCTATGGTCTTTTTTCCGTCCCTTACCTGCGTCATGGAGTAAAATTACAAGTTTTAGCATAGCTTGTTCATCACTATTTAGTTCGCTATTGAGAGATATTAAAAACTCATCACTCATATTCTCAAAAGCCAAAATGGATTTTATACTATGCTCATCTACGCTATAAGTATGATACCCATCAAATTGTGGTAGATTTTCTGTTTTCTTGAGTGGGGTTATGATATTTCCCAAAATACGAGCTTCATAAAGTGTATTTAATGCACTATAGCTATGAGTTTTGTATAAAAGTTTTTTTATATTATTGACAGTTTGTAGTGATGTTGTTTTTTTTGATTCTGCCAAGAGTGAAAGCAACATAGGATGTGGCTTATACTCTTGGTTGCTATTTGTCATTAAGTATTCAAATAAAATATTCATTGTTGGATTTTTAGTTTGTGGTAATGACAATATATTAGTCTCATTTTTATTATTTACGAGTTTGTTTGTCATCTTATATATCCATATTTTGCTATACAAGCTTATAGTTTTTAAACTTGTGGTGACTTGCTTTGAGAATAAAACTTGATATTTATACTCATCTTTATATCCTAGTAGTTTTGATATGTCAGGAATTAGCTCTAGCCTTAATTTATCCTCTTTTTTACCAGTAGCTATATGCAAGGCGGAGCGTACTCTAAATAGAAATTCTAGAGCTATTCTAAACTCCCTATATTCATCATCACTTACAATTTCAGCTGGAAGTTGTTTGATATTATCCACATTATAAAGCACTTTACCTATCCAATATACTAGATTCGCATCTCTAAAGCCACCTTGTCCCTCTTTGATGTTTGGCTCCATAGTGAGTGGATATTTTTCATGCAAGGAGCTGTTTTCTGTAAGTTTTAGACTTATATATTCTTTGCTATTTGTGCGTCTAATTTGATTTATAGCATTGAGTGTATGTGTCCATATCTGTTTTGAACCATCTAGAAACCTAGATTCCATTATTGCGGTTTTGATGGTTATATCAGTTGAGACAACATCATTTAGTTCGGATACTTTATGCACTCTATGCCCAAGTTTTAATCCAATGTCCCACAATAGATATAGTATCTTTTCTATAAGCATGGTTATATTGTAGCCTTGTACTTCTTCATAGACAATCATAAGATCAATATCGCTATGCACACAAAGTTGCTCCCTTCCATAGCTACCAAGTGCTACAATTGCCACAGGAATAGCGTGTTTCATGGGTTGATAATTACCAAAAACTTCTCTACATGCCACTAGGTAGACAAGTCCAATAATACTATCTATTTTTCTAGTGTGCTTATACAAGAAATCCTTACCACCACTATTTGTAAAACTTGCCTGCAGAGTTTTACTATAAATCTCCAAATCGCTCTTAAAAGCTTTTGCTATCGTTATATTATTAGCATTTGAATATAGTAGTTCTTCAATTTGTTCTTTTAGTGACACAGATTAACCCTTTTAAACTATTATTATCTATTGTTGGTATAATAGCAAAAAATTACAATCAAGCTGGAATAAAATGGATTTAGTAGAAAAAATAAAAAATGGTGAACGAGTTAGTTTTGATGAAGCGTTGAAGCTTTATGATTTAGAGCTTGATGTTTTGGGTGAATTAGCTGATAATATTCGTGTCAGCAAATATGGCAAAAAAAGTTATTTTAACATCAACCGCCACATAAATCCTACCAATATTTGTGCTGATATATGTAAGTTCTGTGCATATAGTGCAACACGAAAAAATCCAAATCCATACGCCATGAGCCATGAAGAGATAGTATCTATTGCCAAAAACTCTTACGCTAATGGAGCAAAAGAGGTACATATCGTATCAGCTCACAATCCTGAAGTGGGACTAGAGTGGTATATGGGTAGTTATAGAGCTGTCAGGGAAGCTTTACCTGATATTCATATCAAAGCTCTTACGGCTGCTGAGGTTGATTTTTTGAGCCGTCATTATGGACATAGCTATGATACTATTATAGATATGATGATAGCAAATGGAGTAGATAGTATGCCTGGTGGCGGCGCCGAGATATTTGATGAAGAGGTTCGTGAATTTCTATGCAAAGGTAAAGTTACATCAGATCAGTGGATAGAGATTCACCAAAAATGGCACGAGAGAGGGCGAGAGAGTAATGCCACTATGCTTTTTGGTCATATAGAGAGTAGGGCGCATAGAATAGACCATATGATGAGGTTGCGTAATCTTCAAGACATCACAGGTGGGTTCAATGCCTTTATTCCTCTAGTGTATCAAAAGGAAAATAATTTCCTAAAAGTAGAAAATTACCTAACGGCTCATGAGATACTAAAAACTTATGCGATTAGTCGTATAGTGCTTGACAATATCCCTCATATCAAGGCTTACTGGGCGACATCTACCATCGGACTTGCTCTTATAGCCCAAGAGTATGGGTGCGATGATATGGATGGTACTATCGAGAGAGAGGCTATTCAGTCAGCCGCTGGAGCAGCTAGTAGCCATGGTATGCCACTGGGTGAATTTGTAGGGCTTATCAAAAATGCAGGATTCACGCCTGTGGAGCGAGATAGTTTGTATAATGAGTTGAAGGTTTGGTAAAAATCCGTACAAAGGCAATGAGCCATAAATGATAATTTTAGTATTGACATTGTCAATACATTTATGCTAAAATAATTTTATAATCCATAACAGCAAAGGTTATTACTTGAGATTTGAATGGGATGAAACTAAAAATATAGCCAATATCGAAAAGCATCAAGCAAGTTTTGATGAAGCGAAAGATGTTTTTGAAGATCCGTTACATATTGCCAAGATGGATTGCAGATTTAGTTATTTTGAAGAGAGATGGATAACGATAGGCTCTACAAAAAAAGAGAAGATTTTGGTAGTTGCAAATATGTTCTTTGATGAAAATAATGAAGAGATTATCAGGATAATAAGTGCAAGAAAAGCAACTCAAAAAGAAAAGGATTTTTATGAGCAACATTAAAGATAGAGAAAAATTTGATAATTATGAGATGAAAGATGAGTATGATTTTAGTGGAGGCGTGAGAGGTAGATTTTATAAACCAAAAAAGATACCAACTACACTTAGACTTGATGATGATATCATTTTGTATTTCAAAAAAAGAGCAAGTGAAGAAAAAGTCCCATACCAAACACTTATTAATGCTTTTTTGAGAAAAGAATTAAAGGTTGTTTAAAAATGACAAAACAATACTACTCATACGAAGATTTCAGAGACGATTTAAAAATTTTAACAAAAAAGATAGATAAGCCATTTGATACGATAATAGGTACATCAAGGGGTGGGCTGAGTATGGCTCAGATGCTTGGTGAGTATTATGACATCAGGCAAGTATATGCGATAAATTCCATAGGATATGACGACACCACAAAGCTTGATGAGGTGAGGGTGTTTAATATCCCAGATTTGAATAGTAGCAAAAGCGTTATAATAGTGGACGATATAGTAGATAGTGGGGATACGATATTAAAAGCTTTGGAGATATTAAAAGCCAAATTTCCACAAATAAATTTCTATGTAGCCTCTATATTTTATAAGAAAAGTGCTAAAATAGCACCAGATTGGTTTGTGCAAGAGCCAAAAGAGTGGATTGAATTTTTTTGGTCCATTGATTTAAAGGATTAACAATATGGTATTAATGATTGATAACTATGATAGCTTTACATATAATATCGTGCAGTATTGTCGCGAATTGGGTGCTGATTTAAAAGTTATTAGAAATGATGAGATGAGCATAGAGGAGATTAAGGCATTAAACCCTAGTAAAATCATACTTTCACCTGGTCCTGCAACTCCTGATGACGCTGGAGTAACGCTTGATGTTATTCGTGAATTTAGTGATACCATACCAATATTTGGAATTTGCCTAGGTCATCAAGCCATAGCACAAGCATATGGAGCTACCGTGAGTAGAGCAACAAACATGATGCACGGCAAAACTTCACAGATAGTTGTGGACAGAGAGACACAAATATTCAAAGAGTTGCCGAGTGAATTTAGAGCCACTAGGTATCACTCTTTGGTTGTTAAGCCAGAAACATTAAATGATAATATCATTCCAACGGCTCACAGTTTGGACGATGGTGAGATAATGGCATTAGAGATTAAAGGCAAACAAGTTTACGGCGTACAGTTTCATCCAGAGTCAATTATGAGCGAATATGGACACGAGATGATAGATAATTTTCTTAAAATCTAATGAGTACTAGATACTTTTCACTACTTTTCATTTTATATATTTCTATCGTTATTGGTTTGGCATATTTTATTCCAATTGCACCACATGAGGCAAAGATTTTCTTTGCATCAAATGATATAGTATCCAAGCTTATGCACTTAAGTAGCAACTATTTTTATGGCACATTTGGTATTAGGATATTTTTTGTATTAGCTGGGATTTTATCAGTAGGACTGTTTTATATAGTAGCAAAGGATAATCTACAAAATACCAAAGACACTATGAGCGTAACAATGATTTTTGCTTTCCTGCCAGCGATTATTGTTGGCAGTGTTGTAGCTAATATCTCTATTTTGATACTTCTGTTTTTACTTACATATCTAATCGCACACAAGAGAAAATGGTATCTACTTGAAATTCTCTCGGCATCAGGGTTGTGGTATATTAGTGATGGCTCAATCATATTCTTTCTCGCACTTGTTTTCTATTCGATTATGATTCGAGAATGGCGTACTTTGATTATGAGTATTTTATTTATATCTATTCTTTATTTTCAACATAGATGGATAGAAATAGGTGGCAAGCCCATAGGTCATTTGGCTGAAATATTTGGACTGTATGGAGTTATATTTACTCCATTTTTATTTTTATTTTTTATATTTACTATTAATGCTATATGGATTAGAGAACCAAAGAATATCATAGGCTATATAGCATTCACAGCTTTTTTAATAACAATGTTATTGTCTATTAGACAAAAAATCACAATTATTGATTTTGCTCCATATATGCTAATAGGCATAATACCAATGCTTACTCGCTACTTGACGAGCCTAAGAGTTAGATTGTCACAGTTTCAAAGTAATTATAAAAGAGGATTTTTACTTTCAATCTCTTTTTTGTTTATAGGAATGTTTATAATTATTTCCACCCCAATTATATTTTATGTTAAGAATAAATCACCATATAATTTTACAAATAAAATATACAAGCCGTACCTGTTGGCACAAAAGTTGAAAAAAGAAAATAAGCAATGTTATGCCACCAAAGAGTTAAAAGAGAGATATCAATTACAGTTTTACAATATAAATCCTTGCAAATAACACTTTTACTGTTTCTAAAATACACACAAAGCCTCATAATCAAACATTAACACAATAAGTCCAAAATGGTTAAATGGTAAAAATGGTATTATTATAGCAACTCAAAAAAAAGGAGAACTCAATGGCTCAAAAAGCGATTAGAGAGTACGACGCAAAGTCAATATTGGCAAAGCATTGGGGTGAATATTTCCCAAGCTTCACATACGCATATGAAACTATAATGGTTGAAAATGGAACAGCACTAACAGAGGCAGCAAAAACAAATGCATGGTTAAACGACAAAGCATTGGTTGCAAAACCAGATATGTTATTTGGTAAAAGAGGAAAAAATGGTTTGGTTCTTTTTAGAGATACTAAGCCAGGTGATGTAAGACTTGCAAAAGCAGCTAGCTGGATTGATGAAAAATCAAGTTCAAAACAAAATGTTTATTTTTCATTCCATGGTGATACTCCAGATGGTGAAGCAAAAACAGATATGCTTACTCACTTTATAGTTGAGCCATTTACTCCACACGAACAAGCAGAAGAGTATTATATCTCTGCAACTTGTGTTGGTGATGATGATATGCTTTATATGTCAGCCGAGGGTGGTATGGAAGTTGAAGAAAATTGGGACAAAGTTACAGAAGTAGCATTCGCAATCACTGATACCGAAGAAGAGATAGAGGCAAAAATCAGAGCAAATATCCCTAAAGATGTAGCAGACAAAGACAAAGAAGGCTTTGCGACATTTGCAATAGGTTTCTTTAGAGCATACAGAGAGCTTAATTTCGCATATCTTGAAATCAATCCATTTGTAATGCAAGGTAGTAAAATAGAGCTTCTTGACATGGTTGCAAAACTTGATGATACAGCTGGATTTATGATGACTGAAAAATGGGGCGATATTGAATATCCTACTTCATTTGGTATGGAAGAAAAATCTCCAGAGGTTATGGCAATAGAAGAGGCTGATAGCAAATCAGGAGCTTCACTAAAACTTACAGTTTTAAAACCAGAAGCTAGAATCTGGACGATGGTTGCAGGTGGTGGAGCATCGGTTGTTTATGCTGATACGATTGCTGATTTAGCTGGGATTAATGACTTGGCAAACTATGGTGAGTATAGCGGTGGACCTACTACTGGTGAGACACAATTTTACGCAGAGACACTTTTGGATTTGATGACAAGAGAAAAAGATGCAAACGGTAGAAATAAAGTATTAATTATAGGTGGAGCTATTGCTAACTTTACAGATGTAGCAAAAACTTTCACGGGCATCATTTATGCATTTGAAAAATATGCTGACAAGATGAAAGATGTAGGCGTAAAAATTTATGTTAGAAGAGGCGGACCAAACTATGAAAAAGGTCTAAAAGATATCAAAGAAGCAGCCGATAGATTGGGACTTTGGATTGATGTATATGGACCTGAAACGCATGTGACGGACATAGTTAGAATGGCAGTAGAGGCATAAGGAGCAAAAATGGCACAATTATTTACTAAAGATACACAAGCAATTTTTTGGAACAACAACACTAGTGCAATCCAAAGAATGTTAGATTATGACTATACTATAGCTAGAGTAACACCATCTGTTGCTTGTATAGTAGCACCAACTGGCGAGAGTAAATTTCAAAAGTTCTTTTGGGGAGCAGATGAGATTATGGTTCCTTTGTTCAAAAATACAGCAGAAGCTCAAAAAGCATTTCCAAAGGCTGATGTGCTTTTAAATTTTGCATCTTTTAGAACTGCTTATGATGTTACTATGGAGGCTTTAAATCTTGGCGGATTTAAAACTATCATGATTACAGCAGAAGGGATTCCAGAGAGATTGGCTCGTGGCATGAATGCAAAAGCAAGAGATTTAGGTGTTACAGTTATTGGACCAGCTACTGTTGGTGCTATTGCTCCAGGTGCATTCAAAATAGCAAATATTGGTGGAACAATAGAAAACATAATCAACTCAAAACTTCACCGTGCAGGCTCATGTGGACTAGTTACAAGAAGTGGTGGACTATTTAATGAACTCAGTAACATCATTGCTATCAATGCAGATGGAATAGCAGAGGGTGTTGCAATAGGTGGAGATAGATTCGTTGGTTCAGTATTTATTGACAATCTTCTTAGAATGCAAGACAATCCAGAGGTAAAATATATGCTACTTCTTGGTGAAGTTGGTGGTACTGAAGAGTACAAAGTAATAGAAGCAGTAAAATCAGGCAAAATTACAAAACCAATCATAGCGTGGTGTATAGGCACTATCGCAAAATATTACGATAGTGGTGTTCAATTTGGTCATGCGGGTGCTTCAGCAAATGGTGACCAAGAGACAGCTGATGCAAAAAACAAAGCAATGAGTGAAGTAGGAATGTTTGTTCCAAAATCATTTAATGATTTACCAGATTTAATAGCAGAAGTTTATACTAAACTTAAAAATGAAGGTACAATTGGCGATATACCTGAGCCAACTATGAACGCACTTCCAAAAGCTAGAAAAAGCAAAGAGTTTATCTGTACTATCAGTGATGATAGAGGAGATGAGGCAACATATGCAGGCTTCCCAATATCAAGTGTTGCAACGCCAGACACAGGCAAAGGCATAGGCGATGTTATATCACTTTTATGGTTTAAAAAACAGTATCCAAAATGGGCAACACAGTTTATTGAAACTGTAATCAAAACAGTAGCAGACCATGGTCCAGCAGTTAGTGGTGCTCACAATGCAAAAGTAACTGCAAGAGCAGGTAAAAGTGTTGTTGAATCACTAGTAACTGGACTTTTGACAATTGGACCTAGATTTGGTGGTGCTATTGATGACGCTGCTAAATATTTTAAATATGCAGATGATAATAAACTAACTCCAGCAGAGTTTCTTAATCATATGAAAAAAGAGGGGATTCCAATCCCAGGTATTGGTCACCGTATCAAATCTCTTAGGAATCCAGACCTTAGAGTTGAAGGACTTAAAAAATTCGCAAAAGAGTATTTCCCAAGCACACCACTTTTGGATTATGCATTAACAGTTGAGCAACTTACAACTAGTAAAAAAGACAACCTTATTCTTAATGTTGATGGTACAATAGGTATCTTGATGGTAGATATGTGGAGAGCATTAGGATATAGCGAAGAAGAGATTAACAAATTTATCTCAAGCGGTACGCTAAATGCATTCTTTATTGCTGGTAGAACAATCGGCTTTATTGGACATGTTCTTGATGAAAAACGACTTGAAATGCCAATGTACCGTCATCCAATGGATGATATCCTATATCAAGTAGATGTAGCAGAAGAAATTTAATACACTTGCACCAAAAACTTATGATATAATTTATACAATTATATCATAAGGCTTATTCCAATGACAAACTTATCCCCAAAACCAGCTTTTACCATGATTGAACTTGTTTTTGTTGTGGTTGTATTAGGAATACTAGCAGCAGTTGCAATTCCAAGATTGCAAAATGATTCTAGACAAGAAGCCGCAGATCAAATACTATCAGATATTAGACAAACTCAACACCTTGCTCTCACTGATGATGTAACTAATCCAACTAATTCAAATTGGCAAAAAGCTTTTTGGAGAATCCAATTTTACAATATGGCGGCACCTACTGGATTGACTTACAGTATAGGCTCAGATAAAGATTTAGGTGGCAACCTTGATTTAATAGAATCTGCTATTGATCCACTGAGTGGTAAGCCAATTTTTGGTTTTAGAACATGGGGAAATACAGAAGTTAGTCCAAAAGTCTTTATAGGTAAAAAATTTGGTATTAGTAGTATCACCTTTGGAGGAAGTTGTGCTGGTACACAACATGTTGGATTTGATCATATGGGCAGACCACACAAAAGTTTTACTGCATCTGCTACTCCAGACTATTCCACGCGACTAACAACACCGTGTACTATTGAATTTATACATCCAAATGGAAATTTTACTATTAATATAGCACCAGAAACTGGATATGCTTTTATCGCTGGACAAGAAAATCAATAAAATATATTTAAAATAGCAATTTAATGCTAATTTAAGCCTAAATATAAAGTAAATATATTAATAATTTACTTTTTCAACAACATTACAAAATAAACTATTAAATTTCCAATTTCCCTCAAAAAACCCTTGACATTCATTTAGCAAAGTGCTATAATTC
>DZCE01000047.1 GCA_022736375.1 Arcobacter nitrofigilis
AATAGTAAAAGGGCGATTTTTGTCGCCCTTACTACTATATATTATCTTTTGTATACATCCAATGTTTTGGTAAATTCACTTGCACCTGGAGGTAAGGAACTCCATAAACTTGGGCTATATTCAATCAGTACTGCTGCCCCATTAAATATTTCATTTCTTCTTTCTGTTTTGATAGCAGTAGGAGTAGCAGATTTGGTATAGAACCAATCATTGAGTTGTGATCTTCTAGAATCTACAAGTGATTGGATATTATCTCACATCAATATTCCTTTTACTTGTAGATTGCCATGTGAACATCGGTTCTTGCTGTTTGTATCATTTTGTAATGCTGGATTTGTTCCTACAAATCAACCATCAGTGACAAATATTCCTTTGACAATTTGTTGACTTGGACATCTATCGGCACCACTAACATCTGCTTGTTCAAAGGTTACTGTTCCTCATTTTACTAAGAACATACCATTGTAGTCAACATTTCATTTGATAACAAGATCGATATTTTTTGTTACGATGGTAAACGGAGCGGTGAATTTTTTGATATTTTGAAGGGTGATTGTTTTTTTAGTATCGGATTGTAGTATATAAATTTTTTGTTGTGGTACTATTTTTACTATAATATCCAATCCTTCAAAAGCAGTATTTTTGAGTGAACTTTGTGGAACTTCAATAGCGAGTTTGTTATATTTAGTTATAAATGTATTGATCATCGCATCTACTTTGTTTCCTCCATCATATTCTGATTCATCGAGTACCATGATATCAGCAAGATCAGTCGTTTTGATAAGCTCTTCTCCATTGAGTGTCTGATATCCATTGAGGGTAATATTTGTTGCTTTGGGTGTGACACCAAACGAACTCTTTTGTGCCAAGTATGGTTGAGTGACTGTAAAATTTACACTACATACTCTATCAATAGCGGTTTTTTCTTCTCTTTCATCGCTACGACAATAATCATATTCTACTTTTTCCAATACGATTTTATATTCACCAAAGGTAGTATCTACAAAATTATTTGAATCGATAGCATATTTTCCAAATGCATTTTGGAGTGATCATATATTGCGCGACTGATTATTGAAATAATTGAAGATGTCGCCGTTCCAATTGTTTTCATTACATTTTTTTGTTACTGTATATGCATGATTTCACTCTGCTTCTGTATGGCTTCCATTGTATATGCTAAAAGTACAATACATACTTTCTTCAGGAATTTTTCCATCAGGTTTATTTTCGCATGTTGATCCTGGAATAATATTTTTTTCTTTATCAAGCATCCATCGAAATGGAAGTAATTCTCATTTTTGGATAGAAATATTCATATTTCCTACATTGAAACATCCTACCATATCTTTGTCTTTGAGATCACATCATGCAGTACAATTTGAACGTGATGTTCCATTATCATCTCCATCATCACAGTCTTCATATCAATCTATTTCACCATCACCACAATATCCCAAGATAGGCTCATCGATGATAATATTTTCTGTTTCACAGACAATATCGTTGGTAGAACATGTTACTGTGGCATCTTCTGGTGGGGTATTTTCATCATAACTACATATTGTTTCTATTTGAGATGTATTGTATGCAGTTGCATTTCATTGGCCATTTTGTCCACAATCTATAGTGATTTTTTGAGCAATATTAGCATTGCGTGTTTCACATCTAAATCTTCCTTCTCCTTCTCAGTTATCATCTACGAGAATAATTCTTCCATCAAGTGCTTCCAAATCGCATTGTAATTGTGTTTCAGCTACAGGTACTCTACAAAGTGTATTATTGGTGTCGCTTCCTATGCTACATTGTGCATTTCCCATAAATGATGAAGCATATGTACATGTTCCATTGAGTGTAGATCATATACCACTAATACTTGTTCCATTTCCACAAGTTATAGTAATAGGAGTAGTAGTAAGGGTATTACTGCCTTTGCAGGTATAGTTGATAGCATATCATGTATTAGTTGGTGTAGGAGTTGATCATGTCATGCTTGTACAACTTGCGTTTTCAATAGTATTGTTGACTGAACTACAAGATTGTCCAGTAAAGATTCCTCATGCAGGATTGGAATATTGATAATTTACACATGCAAGATTGACTATTGCATGAGTAACTAATACACATTGTCATTGTTGATTTTCACAAGTCTGACCACTATATATTACACCAAGATTGCCTTGGGTATCACATTGTTCAGTTCTTGTTAGTATTCCATCACCACAAATAAGTGGTTCAGTAATTGTGATAGTATCTGTTATTGTTTGTCAGCTAGTATATGCCAAACTAACAGTAGGAGAAAAAGAAATATAATTTTTTGGTCATACAATACCGGTAAAAATTACCGTTCATGTATGGTCTATGGGAATAAGATTGAGAGAAAGTGTAGTAGGAGATGTTGTAGTAAATGCTTGTATTCATCAAAGTGATAGGGTACTATTTGTAGCTGGAATATTTCCATTGTTTGCATAAGTAATGGTAAATTGTACATGGTCACCACTAACTGCTTGGATCATATATGCAGGTCAAGATCCATACGGAGCATTGTCCAGTTGTGTTCTATCAAGATTGTTTGCAATGATACTAAGGGTAATTCATGCTCTACCTTGAATGGTTCCTGTTGCAATTGCACTATTATTGCCTGTTGCATTTTCTATACTTGATGTACTGATAGTAGCTGTATTTACAAAGTTTGTTCATGAAGTGAGTGTAGCAGTAAGTGTCCCTGTAAGGATTATAGTTCCACCACTTCCTGCAGGAAGTGTTCCGAGATTAAAATTTGTTGTTGGTAACTGTACTTGTCCATTCATGATATCTAATAGATTTACATTGTCTGCTGATTTTCCTCAACTATTTCCATAGGTGATAGTATATGTTACTATATCACCAACACGATATCCACTAAATGGCGTAAGTGTTTTAGTAACTCGTACATCAGACAATGCTTGTACTGCTCATGTAGCAGACGCACTATTGTTTCCTGTAGTATATTCTGAGCTGACAGTTGTTGTTTTGACTGTATTAGTAAATGTTGTACCAATAGCGTAGTTTTGTGTCATAGGAGCTTGTAGTCTAATAGTCATAATCTGTCATGGATTGAGACTATTGAGATAAGATCAAGACCAAACAAAATCCTGAGGATAATTTATATAGTTGTATGTATAAGGTGTTCCATTAAAAATAGCGGTGGGAGTAAATAATGTAGGGATAGGAAAATTACTCATAAAGGTAATTCCTGTCGCTGTAGTTGATCAGATATTTTGTATTGTTATATAATACGAAACGATATCTCCAGAATAACTTGGATATTGTCATGTGAGTATATTAGTTATCATAAGGTCTGGAATAGGAGTGATGTCTGCAACTGCTGAGGTGAGTATAGTAGTAAATTGTTGATTGTCAGAAAAGGCTGCTATAGCATTGAGTACAGAAAATGATCGAACGCTAGTTTTTACTTTGGCAGTAATCGCTACGGAAAAATTACTGTTTGAAGGAATAAAAAATATAGGATCATGTTCAGATAATCACAACATAAGTTGATTTATTGGTGTCAATGTAGCACTAGAAAAAATAACATCATAGGTACTTGTTTTTGGTAATGCATATTTTAGATACATATCACCAGTTCCATTATGTCATGTTAGAGAAAATGACACCATTGAACCAGAAATAGCTGATTGTGTTGTTGGTGTTAGATTCACATTCTCTATGTTTGCCCAGGTAAAACCTGAAAACAATAAGATTCCCATAAGAGTGATATAAAGAAGTTTTTTCATTTCCGTACCTATAATTAGTTAAAACTATTTTATGCTATTGTATGGTTCAGTTGATAATAATTTTGCCAGATCCGTTTGGAGCGAGTGGAGTAGTGATGAATCGATGTAATTCTTTTCCTCACGGTGTTGTTGTTTGTGTGGTAGGCATAGGACTTGCAGACACAAAGTTTAATGTCCCTGGTCGATAATCTACGATATCAAAGTTGGTAATTGTAGCAGTTCCATTGTTTCGATAAAGAAGTTCAAAAACAACCGGAGATCATGGGGTATTCCCATATTGTACCAATCTTTTTTCAAAGTTCATAGTAGAAGTTGGGGTTGTGGAGACTGTAAATGAAACAGCTTGAGCACTTCATGTTTGTACTACATTATTTACTCTATAGCTGATATCTGCATTGTTTATATATGTGCCTATACAAGTAGCGTTGTTGCTGATATGTCCTGTAATATATAAATAGATAGTTTGACCGATAGCCAAAGTTCCGTTATATGTCCATTGATATGGATCACTTGTATTGGTCATGGTAAGCGGCATATTTGATGTTCGTTGTGTATCTGGAGTGATACATGGTGTATTTGGCCAATTATCAGTGATAGTAATATTGTTGATAGCATCAGGACCATTGTTTGTTACCGCAATAGTAAATTTTGCATCTTCACCAGGAAAGTATATTGTTTTATCTGATGTTTTTGTTGTTATTGCATTTGCATTTGGGGCATATGCATAAAATAATGCAGAAGAATAAACGGTTTCTACTATTTCATCTGCTGTAGCAAAAGAATTGTTAAGAGTTTGGTTGGCATATTGGTATCATTTAAATCTTCCTCTAATCAAAACATATCCTTGTTGCCCAGGAGCAAGATTAAATCATGAATATTCTATGGATGCATTTCCTCACATAAATCATGTTCCAAATCCATACGGAGGAAGTACCCCAAATATTTGACTATCCACATATTCTAATGAAACAGGAAGATAATCAGTAATAGTTACATTATGAAGCGTAGTAGCACTATTGTTAGCAAAATTTAGTTTGAAAGTTACTATATCATTTGGATGGTATTGTGTATTGGTTACTAATTGTTTGTCCAAAGTGAGTCATGTTTGCATAACACGTACTGTTGTATTACAAGAAACTCAACTTCCTCACAATACACCTTGTACATTCATGGTATATGTTGTGGTTTCTGTAGGAGTAACGGGGATGTTTGTATTGCTTCGATTTGGATATACGAAATTCATACCTGCAATATTAGGTGTGATAGTGGCTAATACTCCATTGGTATATCATCATTGCAGGATAGCCGTTTGTCAAACAGATATAGTAGGGGTTGTTGTAGTTAATGTACATGGTGGTATAGTATCTATTACGTGTAGTACTCATGTACAGATCGCTTCTTCTGTCTCATTGTGTACTATCATGCTAAATGTATAGTCTCATGTGTGTGTAGCCATTACAGAACTTACTCCATTGAATTGATTAGCATTTACTCGATGTGGTCGGGCTCATACAAGTGCGGGAGTAACATAAATATATGTTCAGAAAAAAGCCGTGGTGTTGAATACATTCCATCATACGTTTACTACCTGTCCTGTTCATGCATAGCTAGGACTAAAAGTAAGAGCACATCAAAATTTTGGTTCAGGTTGAGTGACGGTAACTGTTGTAGAACATGATGTTCCGCTAAGTCCCGTTGATCAATCAACATTCATAGTATAGGTGGTGGTTGTTGTTGGTGTATCTGTAGCAGTACCATTCCATGTAGGATAGGTAAATGCAGGAGTAGTAGTAATACTAGGCGAAAAGATCGCATTTGATCCACTAGTGAATCCTGCAGTAATGGTTACTGCTTGTCACGCTTCAATAGTTGCAGCACTTGCACTCAATGTACATGTAGCTCATCCAGTATTTACTGCAGGTCATCCAAGACCAGTACAATCTTTTTTACATTTGCCTGGTTGACCATTGAGTGGTCCATCATCACAGACTTCTGTAGGATCAATAGAATATGTATGCCAAGCTTTGAATCATTCGCCAGGTATGTCTATACCTCATGCTGCTGTATCTATAGTCCCATCTCCACATCTTCCCACATAATAATTGGTACAAGATGTTTTGGGCGTGAGACTTGAATTGATAATCACTATTTTTGTTCCATTGTGTATGCTATTGTTGGAAGATCGTCTATAATAATAGTTGAGTGATGCACCATTGTTGTTGAATATAACGGTTCTCAACATATTTTTGGTTATTATTTGTCATGCTATTTCTGTTCTAGGCATTGTCATAACTCATCATGAAAATACTCATCATGTAGCATCTACAGATATTATATTTGTACTATTTGTTTCTACATTTGTTGAGGGAATAAAATTGGAAACATAAGGAAATTTTACGTTAGCACCAAAAACGTTTGCGTTGTATAGTCTAATATACGTTTCTGCTTTATCAAAAACATAACTTGCGTTGGTTTTTGGTTGAGATACACGTAAATAAACATTAGATCCTTCATAGAAAACTAGATTTTGTGTGATATCACAAGTATCTGTGTAGAGCGAAGTTTCTGCTTGAATAGTTCTAAGCTCACTAGCACTAGATGGTACATCAGAGATGGTATTACCAGCAAAAGATAGTGCTCGCATAGAAAAGATAGTCGCAAGTACTATATTTGCCTTGATGTATATCTTGTTGGTAAATTTCATGACAAACAATTATATGATAAATAATTATATGATAAATAAATAGTAATGGTATAAGAGATGTTTTTATACGTCGTCAAATACTTCATCAAATACTTCATAGAAAGGTTGCTGACAGTTTGTAGCACATTGATTTGCTTCAGGATCATCTCCATTGATTATTCAGTCAGCAGGATTTTCTGTACCATCACCATCATCACAATATTCAAAACTCATTTCATTTGCATCCATATTACCATCATTGTTTTCATCGTATGGTTGAGATCATTCAGGTTGAGGAATGTTGTCTCCACATCTTGCTATACCAGTAAGTTTTCCACATCCGAGAGGGCATTTGCCTGGTTGACCATTGAGTGGTCCATCATCACAAAGCTCTCAGGTAAATTGATTGATATAGGTTCCACTGAGATTACTATCTATAGTTCCATTCCCACATCGAGCAAGCTCATAATTTCTACAAATTTGATTGTTGGGCAATGATGGTTGTATTGCGGACCATACTCTCACTCTATTTCATTGAGATCATGGCATAGTAGTGGTATAAGATAATCCAGTATTTAACATATAACTCATATTAGGGATTTGATTGTATCGATATGCATATGTTCCATTTCATCGATTGGTAGCATACACATATTTATAATCATAAATAAATCCAATAATTTTTTTGTTGAGATTGTTGTCAGATGGTTGCTCGAATACTACTTTGTTTGGTGTGGTAGCGATTCATCTCACAGGAGTGTTATATGGTAGAACGAAACTTGCTCTATAAAACGTATATTCATCAAGTGGTCATGTACCATTTACAGGACTTATTTTATAAATCATGTTTGCAAGTGGTGCAAAGTATTTTACTTTGGTATTGTTATTTTCCATAAGTATTTTACCTGCAGTATAATCATGAGCATTTCCATTGAGGATAAAATTACTATTCAAATATAATCAAAAATCCCAAAGTGTATCACCATCAAGATCTTGATCAAGATAGACTTTACTTATGTTTGGACATGAATTTTCATCATAGATATCTTCGATGGGCAAAACATTTTGTAACCGATCAGCATAAGAAAAACTTAATAGATTAGCTATTCCCAGAAGCATAACTCATATAATTTTTTGCTTTTTGTTCATGGTATTGGATATAAAGGTGGTAAAAATTTTTGTTGTTGTGTTTGTATCTTGGTATTATCATCAATCTCATCAACTTCATATATCAATTGTTCATCATTCTGTTGTTTCTCATCAAGATGGAGTATCATTGGATGGTGCTCATTCTGAACCAGGTGTTGGATCATCTCAACTATGACTTTCTGCAGTAGGAGCTTTCTCTTTTCATAATGGTCATGTAATAAATTTAGCTCAAACTTTCTGTTCTTTCGTACTCACATGACTAGAAATCGAATGACTTTTATAATGAACATCTATTCATCATTTGTAGTCTTTGTCTGGAGTGCCACTTGCAGAATATTTTCAGTTGATGGTAATATTATCTTTAATGTCTTGGGTATGTATTTTACTTATTTCTACTCAGATAGACTCATTACAACATTCTCCGAGAAGGTAAAATACCCAATTAACATCTATACTTATTTTGCCTCAAGAGTCAAGAAGAATTGTATCTCATTTAAGCAAAGATTTTACTGTTTTGAATGTCTCTTCGTAGGTATCTTTTTGGATATCAGCAGTAGTTCATTGTGCTGCAAATTTAGCTTCCAAAGCGGTTGCTAAGTTTTCAACTTCATATTGATTTTTTTCAAGATTACCGAGGAATCGTTCTCTTGCTTGTTCTTTGTTTTCCGTGATAGTGTAGAGATCTACTTGTGATGATGTATTTCCCAATGAGGTCATAGAGAATTTTACATTCTTATAGTGTGTTCATGTATATCTATAAAATGCTGTATATCAGATAAGATTAGGATTTATAGTAGGTGATTCACTATATGTTTGCTTTGATTTGCTCCATACCGTATTTCTTTGTGTCTTCATTTCTTTCAAGAGATCTTTTGGTAATTCAGTATCTGATGGTCAGGTTACTGCTTCCCAACCTGTATGTTGTCCTATGATATAAGAAAGTGTTTTTCCTGTATACCATGCATCTTTTGCAAAAATTTGTTTGAGTCTATCTACTATATATGTTTTGGTAGATCGATCTGTTGAGTCAAGATACCCGCGGAGTTCACTCAGTGTTGTTGTTGTGTTTGGTAAGAGAACTTTGAGATACTCGATAGCTTTATTTATTTCTGTATCGTTGATATATCAATCACTATCTATGATATTGCTTGCTGATGATAAGAATTCGAGATATTCTGTTTTATTGGTTAGGTTTGTATTTTTTTCTAAATCTTTGATATCATTTGAGATAGTAGTGAGCAATCTTTGTGCTTTGAGTTTGTCTCAATCAAAAGAGAAAAGTCTATCGACGGTAAATGATTTCACAGGTTTAAGATTGTTTATATTCAAGATAGCCGCATTATACGCATGTTCATATTCTGTCTGATCAAGGTAAGTAATAGTCAATTTATCTGTAGGAGTTGTTCCGTCAAGTTTTACGGTGAATGATTCGTTATCAGTATTCTTTCTGATAAGTAATGTTCCTGTCGTGATTTTAGTTCCTTCGATACTTGTAGGTTCAAAGGTAACCGTTTTTTGAGCGGGCTTCGTTAATTTTCCTTCGCTATCAAAGAAGAGCGCACTATCTGTTTTTGCGGTTTCGACATGTTTTCATGTTCCTGTCATATTTGGTATGATGTTAGTTTGTATTTTTTCTTGTGTCCATTCTTTATTTGATTCTTCTACGGGCTTCATAGCTTCTACTGTAGTAGTAGCATTGTTTCCTGTGACACGTGTAGCCTCATCAAGTTTTTTAGTTCCAAGTGAAAGAATTCTGCGTACACCTTTTGCTTCTGTGATTGTATATGCTCAGATATCACCTACATTACCCATGATAAGGGTGTTGCCTTTGAGTGAGAATCATTCTTGGGCTTTTGTTGTTGCATGGATGTTAAGGAATTTTGCGAGTGTAAGCTCTGATCATTTTTCTGGTGTAAAATTAAGTATAAGTCTTCCAGTATCTACACTATATGATAGTCTATTTTTTTGATCGTTATATAACGCTATAAGATATTTTCCATATGTATCTAAATCTTTTGTTGGATTGTTGATGTATTCAGTACCTACACCTTGTCCAGTTTCATATTGTGTAAAGAGATATTGTGGTACATTAGATGCATACATATTTCTCCATGTAGAAACTCTTGCTCAGACATACATAAACAAGGCTCAATATTTGTCTGTTCATGTATTGTTTTGTGAACTAATTCCACCTGTTTTGATATTGTTGTCTCCTGCATCTAGTGTTTCTCATGTTGTAGCACTAGGTGTAGGAGCTGGCTCTTCTGTGGATGATTTTCCTAAAGTAATGAAGCTACTTGTAAATCCAAATGATAATTTAGTAAGAGAAATTTTGCCATGAAGATCAGCAATTATATTATGTCTCCATAAATCTATGTTTCCTGCTTGTAAAATACTTATCAATGTCTTCATAGATGTTAGTGTTGTTGCTTCAGGATATGTTTTAATTATTCACTTATCTCAGAAAAAATTATTTAATTTCATATATTTAATGATAAAATTCATATTATCGATAAGATGCTGTTCGTTTGCAATAACAAATTTTCCAAAAATCCCATCATGTTTTTTTTCAACTATTTTGTGAGTAAAATAGTCTGTAAGGTTTTTTTCGTTAGATAATATAGATACAGGAACATTATTAATACCAAATATTTCTTTTGATATTGCAGTATACTGTTTGTCAATTTGATTGATTCATGTTTCTAAATCTCATTGTCGAGTAAGTCATGCATTTCCTATAACTCACACAGAAGCTTCTCATTGAAATGATACTCATGCTCATAGATGTCATTCTAGTCCTATATATTTTGCACTTTTGATTTTGGATAAATCAGCATTGATTACTTTGTTGTAATTGTATTGTTCTGCTATTTCTCATGAAACACCAATAACTTCCAATAGTACACCATCAGTTCATAAAGTGACTGCAGATCATATAGATCGTCATCGTTTTGTTCTACCAGATTGACTTGTTCATGATTGTCCTATTCCGAGTGAAAGAGTGATAGATCATGTTGGGGAGATAGTTATTCCTCCAGATACAAGATCTTTCCATATTTTTTCTAGAAGTTCGTTTTTTATTTCACCAGCTTCTCGTGTCTTAGTAATGCCAGTAGCTCATACTGTTGTTCTTGTGCCATCATTGAGTGTGAGTTCTATTCAGTTTACAAATGACATGATTTTTGTAAGTACTGTTTCTCTTACACGAATGAGTGTTTTTTCTTTGATAAGTTGCTGTATTTTTGGATCTTTGGATTCTGTCAAAATTTGATCAATTTTGTTTTCTATGTTGATTTCATTATTATAGAAATCAAATAACACATCTGTATTATTGTTTTTTGTAAGTGTATCATACAGATCTAGATTGATTTCATTGCTACCTCCATTGATTTTTTTGATCGCATCCAAGAAATAGATTTTGAATGTAGGCATAGAAGAAATATTACTGTCCTCATCTCCGTGGATAAGTTTAACAAGATTTTCTCTCGTACAATTCTGAAGTTCTGACATAGAATCGAGCATTGTTCTTTGGTCTTCTGTTAGATTTCTACTATCAGCAATCTGTATGTTTTTGATAATGTTTGAGATTACCAATTGTTCTCATTTAGATTCACCGAGTTCTATGTTTTTTACTTTGATAGCTTGTTCAATCGTGAAAAATATCTGTTGTCCGAAAAGCGTTCCAACATCTCATTGATTTTCTTGAAGTTTATTTCATGTTTGTGCTTCTCTATTTTTTCTAGCTTTTTTGCTGTTTTTATAATATGCCGCAGAAATTTGTCCATCACTGTTGTAGTCACACAAAAATGACAAAACATTATCTGAATTAACAAGAGTTTTTTGTTCTCATTCTTTATATTCATCAGATCTACTATTTCCGGTCATCTCCAATGTATTATTCCATTCTTTAACTGCCATAGCGATATCAGGTTTAGATTGGAGGAGTGATGCAAATTCATCGAGATCAACTCGTTTTGCATTGCTGAGTACTTTGGCGACTTTGCTTTTTTCCAAGTCCAATCATCCTGCACGTTCATAATCGATGAGTCATAATTCCATAAGTTCTTTGATATGTTTTTTTTCTATTTTTAAACTATCAGTCTCTTCATCATCTGGTAAGAGATTATTGTCTGAAAGATATGTGTAGAGCTTTTGCGCATTAGTTTCGCTACCTTCTTCAGGGGTTTCTTCAGAGGCTCATACAATCAAAGCTTCACGGATAGCGATAACTATACTAGCCAATCCATCTTCTACACTGAGGTTGATTTTAAATGTGCCTTTATGGAGTTCCTTTTCTGTCTCTTTATCAAAAATTCTTTCGAGACTTTTTCTGATTTTATTGTCTTTATAAATATTTTCGATATATAGCTCTTCTCAAGGAGTAACATATCATATATTCTGATATGGATCGGAATAGTCTTGGAAAACATCTGGTTGTTCTATATTTTCTTTCTTAGTCTTTTTTTCCTTAGTCTTTTTTCCCTTGATATCTTGTTTGTCAGGATTTGTCTCAGTATCTGAGTCAGTAATATCTGTATGTAATGTATTTCATATTTCTTCATTTCTAGTTGGTTGCACGCCAGAGGATTCTATATTTTTCCATAAATCATTGAGCTCAAATTCATAATTTTTAAGTACTGTTTTTATTTCTTCGTCTTTTATTTTGTCTACATATCATTCATATTTTGATTGATCTATAACATAATTTCCTAAAGCATTGAGTCTTGTCTTATCTCAGCTCATGATAATATTTTTGACAGTATCGGTAATATTCGCTCAGTTGACGATAAGCGTTATATTGTTATCTCGTTCTTCGATCAAAAATCAGTTGAAATATTTTTCAACATGATCGTTAATTACAGTGAGCTTAGCATCAAGGTCTTGTTCCTGATCTATTTGCAAAGAAGATTGTAATGATGTCAGGTTGTTCTTGGTAATATTGACTACATTATCTTCTTCGAGGTATCTCAATTTATTGTCCTTGGTCTGCTCGATGTTTGTTCTTCATCCGATAGCCATACAATTGATGGTTTGGTAAAATAAAACATGTTGTTGTAAATAATTATACATATATCGAGACTTGCGATACATATATAATAGTACTCATAAAAAAATTATTTACCTAATTTATGTCCTTTTTGTTTTTATTTTAACTACCGTTTTTAACAAAAAGTTATAAGATAGGTGTTTGGGGGTCTGAGAAAATAAAAAAATAAAAAATTTGCACACCTAAATATATCACAAAGATGATGGGTATATATCAGAAAAGGTCAGATACAAATAAATTTTGATAATAAAAAAAAGAGATAAATACTATCTCTGGTAGTATGTGTAGTGACAGGAAATTCTTTTTATATATAGTCTAAAATATCATAATATCTGATGTTTTAGCCACGAACGGGAATCGAACCCGTGACCTCTCCCTTACCATGGGAACGCTCTACCGGCTGAGCTATCGCGGCACACTATCTATATAATAAATTCCAAAAAAAAATCAATTATATTTGGTGCTATTTCCAGTTCTTGGTTTTTTTTGTGGTAATATACCTACAATACCAAGTCAGCTAGGCGATAGGAAATAGAATATGTTATATTGTAGTATACATTCAAATACATTTCTAGTTTTTCCCAAATTTAGAAATAAAATCTTATATTCTATTCCAAAAAAAGCGAGATATTTGTCCCGCTTTCTTTTTTGTGTATTATTCTCTTTGGAAAAGTAATTTTTTATATTTTATGAGAAATGATTTTACTATATCACTAATTATTTTTGTAGATGTAGTAGTTGGAGTGTTTGGAGTAGTTACAATAGCTGTAGATACTGTAGCTGAACCAACTATAGCAGATCAATGTATTGGTGTTGTTATCACTCATCCATGTATGATAGTATTTCATCTATTAATCAGTTCATGATTTTTATCTAGTATATCAATAATACTTTTTGCATATGATACGGTAAGTATAGCTGGTGGATTGACAATAAGTCAAAGGTTATCAATATTGGCTACGTGATATTGGTATCGAGTGGTTTTTGTATCATCCAGATAAACATTGTTTTTCATATTGGTAAGTATTCTATCTATCACGGTTTTGAATTCGTTGAGTGTTACTATATGTGATCAATCAAATATATCTTTTTTTGTGCTTCCATCGGGATGGACCCCCATTGTATATAACTGACATACATCTTGTATTGTTTGTTTATCAGCAGATGTGAGGTTATGAAAATCACGATAAGAAGAACATTGGGTTCTTGTTGTGTCGGGTTTGATATCCAAGATATTTTGTATAAATGGATTTACAATTCGTGCAAGTTCCAATCTAGTAAGTGGCTTATCTACAAAGGTTGTTTGTGATGTTGTTGGGGTGGTTACCGTTG
>DZCE01000048.1 GCA_022736375.1 Arcobacter nitrofigilis
CGTGCAAATTCATACACCAACTCACGAGCATTGTATTTACGTTTGCGTATATGAGTATTACGACAATATTTATCATACAGTTCTTCCCACTTACTACCAAAAGAATTAAATAAATCTTGTGTTTTGTGTGGATCAATTAGATAAATATCTTCATTGGCTTTGACAGCTTGTGATAATTTATGATTCCACTTAACTGCATACTGTAATTTACGTGCTCGGTCTTCATCTTTGCCAGACTCATGCTTCAGCTGAGCTAACTCAGGTGATTGATAATGGAATGCATCAAATGTAACAACTGCTGCAAAGGATCTCGTTGAACCTTGATTAAACCCTTGCCCAGTTGTTTGCAAACCTTGTATATACGGAACAACACCAGAAGAACTGCCGTTATTGCCTTCTACATATGCACCAGGTGCTCTAATTAAAGATATATCTTCCGCAGTCCCACCAGAGTATTTTGCCTCTCTAGATAACATTGCAATAGATTCTAAAATACCGCCTTGTGAATCTGATGGACGCACTAAACAACAACTAAACATAGATGCATTATGTCGTAATGCATTAACTACTTTTGGGGTTGCTTCAGTTACTGACATAGATGCAAGTTGATGGTATTTAGCAATAATTGCTGCAGTTCCGTCTTTATACATTAAGTTAACTGCTACACGCATATACACATGTTGAGGCAATTCTAGTAATTGACGTTTAGATTTATTACAATACTTTTGTACAAATAAATTAATACCGCCAAAAGTAAACAATGAATCATAAGATTGATCGATTGCTTCTGCTAGTGTAGGTATGTCAAGTTGTGCAAGAATTTGTGGATCATAAAGACCTACAGCTACATTAGCATCAATCACTGATTGATAGGTTGGGTATTCTGCTCTTTTAACACCAATTTCCTTATGAAGTTTTAGCACATATAAATTACGAGCAATAACTTCCCACTGAGGGTAAAGATCAGAGATAAGATTAGCTGCAGTAGCAATAACCTCATCATAAAGTCGTTCAATAGGCATTTTATTGTGAATTTTAATAAATACAGAACCAATAAGTTGATCTGCAAATACTGTTGATCCATCGCAAGCCCATAGGATTACTTTATACATCTTGTCATTGTTATACGGTTCAGCACGCCCATCTCGCTTAATAATGATATGGTCCTTACCAAGGACTTGCTCGATCATTAGTTAATTGCTCGCTTAAATGCAGCACTGCTGTTGAATTTGATTGCTTTACTTGCAGGTTTATTATATGATTTACCCATAGCTGTACCTGACTTAGCTGGTTTAGCAATTGATTTAAATACGCCAAAATCATTACCTAATGCTACCGAATTACCAGCTTTAATTTCTCTGCTAATAATGTTTTTCAGTGAGATTAGGATTCTACCTGCTGCTGCTCTTGTACCTAATTTGTTACAAATAGCAAGCTCTAAAATTAACTCTGCTTTAGTCATAAATGACCTCCTTTAAATTGTGCTAGTTTAACGTCCCGCAGACGAGATTTATCGTTTATAAAGATAATAACAAATTTTATTTACATATTCTGTATACTCATATCCATCATAACTAGCTAATATAGCAGCCCGATCTTCTGCCATGTAATCATCAAGAAAAGCCTGTCTATTAAAATAACGTTTTATTATTTCTGATTGACCGTATAATAAATCAGCTAAATAATCTTGCGCATATTCTTCAATTTTATCATCAGCCTCTTCTTCAGTTAAAACAAGCCAGTCAAATTTATTTATAAAAATTTTACAATTAGAATAATAGTCGTTTGTATGTTGCATAAGTGCAATTACTTTTTCATCAAGTTCAGATTCAAGTGCATCAAGATAGAATTGTTCAAGACTGCTGTTATCAGGATCCATTTTCCAAACAAAATATTGCCTAGAGTAATCATCATTAGTATCAATGATATCTTGTATTTGGTTTTCGCTAATCATAGTACTACTTTTAATTAATGCAAATATGGGTTACTGGTAAAGAGTTATTTGGTGTTTCCAATGCTGTAAATGAGTAATTGACAAAAGTGCCTTCTGAGGGCCCTATGTATAATTCACTAAAGTTATTACCTTCTTCATCAGACGCATAGCAAAGAGGTAAGTTCCCATAAATTTTATATAATGCAGTAAGTTCTTTGATATACTGCTTTAAAGAAAGTGGTTCCATAATTGTCCTTTATAGTTGGGTATTTTTATACAAGTCTAAAAAATCGATAATATCAATATCATTAAGTTGATTACCAACAACATCAAATTGATGAGCGGAAGTTCTTGCAAATATTTCTATTTTATCAAATTCTGCTGCAGGATACATAGTTTCTAGTAGTTGATAAGCTTCTAGAGGTTTCTTACTATGTTCTGCAATTGGAGAAATGATTACTTGTGAAACTTTTTGTTTATGTTTAATCATTTTACCTTTACGGAAAATAAGACATATTTCTGCATTAGATGCAGTATAATTGCCTACACCATAAAATACTTTACGATATTCATTATTACTAAAAACATTTATTCCTGTTTGAGGAGTAGGATTTCCAAGTTTATTTGTTTTAATCCATACAAAACCTGTTGTTACATAAACTAGGTTTTTCTTAGCTATTGCTTTGATACATTCATCAAGTTTTGCTAAAGTTACCCAACAATACATAAGTGCATTTGGTTTCATGATTAAAGTAAAATCAAGTTCTGCTATTTCTGTCATTGTCATAGTTGGATAGTGTTTCATAGCACCTCCACCAAATGATGTTCCTGTATTATTACGGGCATTAAACTGCCAAGGTGGGTCAATATACACAATATCATATAGTTTGTTAGTCATAATACCTCCTGTAAAAAAGTTGCATTAATGAGCTCATGTTTGTGTCTTGTTGTACACACAAATGCTAAAGATAGCTCTGATTGATCATCTGCATCTCGTTGATAAGCAGGTTTACCTAATACTTTGAGTACAGATTTAGTAATATCATCATCAAGCTCCACCGAGTCCCATGTTAACCTTGTGTTCAATCACTATGCGTTAAACAGCGATCTGAGCCTATTACGACTCAACTATACATCTCTGTATAGAGCAGACCATATCTTCATCCGTATTGCTGGATGCTTTCCGCTTCGGATCACTTGATCCTACTCCCTATATAGGGATGGTCGTTGAGGATTCCGTATAGTACAATGTACCGTAACGGCTTTCCTGCTGATTGTCCATAGCTGTTAAATTTTTAGGGTTCGCCACTTACTTTCGTAGTAGTATCCTATTAACAGATTAACTGGAGTTTCCAGCATTTCAAAAAGTTTTCATGTATATGTTACCATATACAGGGGCTTATAATAATATTAAATTATTTTAGTTAACCCTTACTAGCATGACCTGTACTAAGACTATAGTTACAGGTTGACATACGATGTACTTCGGCTTTATTATATGCATCAATAATATCTTTTGAACCAAAATTAAGAACCAATTGAATAGCAGAAATTATTTTATTATCATATTTACATGATTCTTGCAAATATTTAAATAAGTTAGTCTCTTCTCGTTTAGTATATGATAAACTACCCCAATCATCTATTTCTTGTTGTAAATGTTTAAGTTCAGGGTCACGTTGATCATGTGCTGGTTTAGCATATACAAGTGCAAGTGGTAGTTTAAACATTTGTTTGAGTTTAGTTTTATGGGATAAGTGATAGGGTGTATTTGATTTGTTGAGTTTAATCATTTTGGCAATAAGACTGGCGTTATTACGCGTTAAATAAGCTCGAGTACGAATGGTTGGATTGTCTGGATAGTCCATACCTTCAAATACTGCATTAGGATCAAGGTGTTCTTGTAAAAATTGTTGAATTGCTGGTGCAAATTTATTACTGACACGAAATGATTTACTAAGTGGTAATACTTTGGCATCAGGGTAAAATTGAAAACCATCGACTAACTTAAGAAATTCAAAAATTGCTTGACAATTATGCACAACAACTCCTGTATGCTGAGATTGCTGTCCATGTCCTGCAACTACAAAGTTATGGTTATCGGCTACTGTTATATCAAATGTCTCCATCGGTTCCTTATAAGGGGTGATATTTATAATAGAGTCAACAGCATAACTAGGAATAACTGTGTTAGGCTGATACTGTGCTATTGGAACCTGTAAAAACTTTCCTACAAAATCGTTAGATAAATAGGGTTTAACAATTTGTAGTAACTTAGTGCTATTTTCTTTGTTAAAGTTTAATTCGTAATATGCTCTATCTTTATTAATTGAAACACTTAAGTCAAAATTATCGAATAACATTTTTTGTAAAATTTGTTGCTCGCTTAATGTAAATGCATTAGAAGAAAGTGTGATACCTTGAATATCTTTTGTAATCTTATGTCTTGATTTTACAGAACCATCATCCATCAACCAAATAGCTAACCCAAGAGGGGACAGGTCTGTAATAGAGTCTATTGTTATTGGTTGATTAATACCCAAGGCAGTTGTACTAAATGTATAAGCTTCTTGTACATTACAAGCAGTATCTTTAATATGCCTAATAGTTGCAGGATGTTTAATAAAATCATCTACAGTAACAGTCACATTAAATGCTCTCGCTTTCCATAACATATAGTTTATTTGTGATATTGAGTGCCCTAATGTAAGCCTATAAATATTGTTAGTAATATTAGGTGATGTTTTACTAATGTTACCATCTCCTAAATAAGACCCCAATAAAATTTGATACTGGTCTGAGTTAATTGGAACAGCAAATCCATTTATAGATTTATTTTTGTATTTAACCATAAGGTCTAGCTTATCTAATTTATCTATTCGTTTATACCCTTTAGTGGTTAATATCTTATGATTTGCTGTACCTATAATAGTTGTTTTTGACCCTTTTACTATAAATACGTCTTTAATACCTGTTCGTTGAGGATTACTTGCAGGCTTAAATTCAAAAGTGTCTGTTTGTTGGTTATATGATTGAACCAACACAGGTTTATTTTTTTCAAGTAAACGTACTATAGAGTCTAGTCGTTTCCAACCAGTCGAAGTTAGTACTTTAGTTGAACCAATCAAGCAGCTATCACCCACAAATACTTTTTGTGTGGCTGGAATTGCATTGATAATGTCCAATGCAAGTTCTGACATATCTTGAAATTCATCTACTAATAGTCGATCAATATGAGGTAATTTAATAGTACCATTCATAACAAAAATATGAAATAATTTAAGATAAAATCCATGGGTACATGGCATACTTCCATTAGCCATTAAGTTAAGAAACTCTTTAATAGGTGCTATTAATTTAGTACTAACTGCTGTATCGGTGTATTTAAGTGCTGCTATATATGCATCAACAGATAAATGTTTAGATAGACAGTAATCATCAATTACACTAATAATATCTGGATCTGTACCAAATGGACGTTTAACAGATTTAGGTAAATCTCGCCAAGTAAGAAATGGACGGATTGGTCCAAGTCCATAAGGCTTAATAATAAAAGAATAAGCCATAGCATGTAATGTACTAACAATTGCCGTATGTCCAAATTCTTGTCTAGCTTCTTCTGCATTTGCTGATCCAAAAACTAAGAACCTTACAATTGCTTGAGGATAAATTTGTTTATATCTGCGAATTGCTTCGACAAGACTTGATGTTTTAGCACTACCCGCAGTGGCTTTAACTAATACAACTGGGTTAGTTGGATCCATAACCTCATCAAAAATTGCTTGTTGTTGTTGGCTATAAGTTATAAGCACTGCGGTACCTCCTTATGTTGAATTTGTATATTTTTAAACATTTAATCTTTCCTGTGTGTGGTTTGATGAGTTGGGTGTAAGTATAAAACATGACTAAAATACTTACAACCAACCCATCATAGATGGGTGGTTAATTATGCAATTGTTGATTCAACATAGTCAGTTATTTCAATTGTTGGTTCAATTGATTTAATTGACGCAGTGGTTTTAACAGCTGATTTAATAGGTTGTTTAAGAATAACTGTAGTAATACCATCTGTATCCGTATCACCAATTGATACTGATGTAAAATCAGGAAATTGTGGAAATGAATTAGCAATAAACGGACTAAGAATTCGTTTAATAGCATTGGAAGATAATGGGTCAGTCATTGCTTCTGTAATGATATTATTAAGTTCTGTTTTAGTAATTGTAACATTAATTTGTGTTTTGATAATTTCCATAGTAATAGACTCCTTTAAATAAGTCAAATAATTGATTTGATTAGTCATTTAACTGACACTTATATAACATAGATACTTGTTGCGAAGGTTAATAAAACTACACATATTTAGTAGTATCATTTGTTTACTCTTGATTTGATTGCATAACTAAAAGTTTTTCCGCAGCAAGTAATTGCTTACGGAGTTCAACTGATAAGTTATCTAATACTTTACTACACTCACGAATAACTCTACTAGATTCACGACTAGAGACTAGTGTGTGAGCTGTTATAGACCCTAGAGTACCAATTAAAGCTTGTTGATACTGATCTAAAATTGGTAAATTAGACATTAGAATGGGCTACCTGCAGAAATAGTTGGAACAGCCTCTACAATTGGTATTTTGTCACTACTTTGTAGCAATTTCCATTCTTGTAAGCAAGCTTTTTGATTTTTATCTTTACCTTTGATAGTTTTTGAAGCATCTGCTTTTCTTGCAAGTGCAGCTTTAACAGCAAGAGCTAATGCAGTACCTTCAGTTTTACCTGCTTCTTGTTCAGCTGCAGATAATCCATTTGCAGTAAATAGTGTGTTCATATCAAGTTCTTGATTTCTCCATGCTTTTGCTGGATCTTTTTCATCAACAACAATAATATAGTGTGATACACCAGTAAACTGTTTACCAATTAATGGTACAAATGATTCAATAGCAACTGTGCCTTTACTAGGGAAGGTTACAGTTGAAGGTCTAACACCTGCGCCGAATTGTTTAGGATCTAATCCGCAAATTTTCCATAGATTTTTGATTTGTCCAACTACTCTAAGATCATCATATTCTGCACCTTCTTTATCAAGATAGGTTTTTACACCATTGACAGAATACTCTCCTGCTTTAACCACACCTTTATCATCTTTACTAACTTTAGCTTTTAAAAAGCCAGACCAGTCGATTGTTTTACCTTCACCATCTTCACATTTTAATGTAAATCTAGGATAAACCCCACCTTCAGAAGCAATTTCATATGCTTCTACTATTGTTAATAAATGTTCTCCGTCAGTGTTTATTTTAGTGCCTACTCTACCTAGTTTTTCTTTATCCTCTGCAGATAAGTTATTCATAATACTTGTAATAATACTCATGTTCTTTCCTTTATATATATAAAAATTGTTCCTGCATTGCAGCACCTAAACTATTGGTTATCCAGTTATAGTCAAAGGTGACTATTTAAGTAATCTGAGAGCTACTAATAAATCAGCTATTTGTGTTTCACCACAATTATTTAATATAAATTTAAACCTATCTGCATTAGATTGTGGCATATTATATATATCTAATAATGTTGTGTCATCTACTATCTCTGCAAATTGTGCTCTTGACAAATTAAGAATATATCCAGGTTTTGGACTAAATTCAACTAGCAGTTCTCGAATCTGTTTATTTGTTAGCTTTGCCATCAAGTAATTCTCCTGTTTCTAGATCAACATACTTATATCTATTAAGTAATTGCTCTATATCATCTAATGAGTTTCTAACAAATTTAAATTTAGCTTCAAGTAATTTAGTTCTACTAGTATCAAGTGTACTATTTGAATCACATTGAAACATACGATTACCTTCCTCATTTAAATATGCAAAAACAATAGTATTATACGCTGTTTCTACATTATTTTTCATAATACCACCTTTAACAGCAATTGCTTGTTTAGGTGTTGTAGGGTAAAGATGTGCAGGAATATAATCATGATGTGCAAATACATAAGTAAATTTGTTACCAAATATAGTTGCTTCTTTCAATGCTTGTTGTATTTTTTGTACACCAAATCCGTATTTACTCCATATATCTCTACCAGAAAAGCAAGTAGTTGCCCATGCTTCACAAAAATCGGTCATTGAAGTAAATGTATCAATAACAATACGATCAATTTTTGAACTAAAAGTTGCCTTAAGAATATGGGCAACTATTTTATCAACTGCTTCTGGGTCGTCTATAAAGTAACTGTTGTTAAGAATCTTTTGAAAATGCTCACGATATTCTGTTGCATCTTTTGGTAATAGTGCCATTTGTTCTTGAATCTTGCTCATACTAGATGATACAGCAAATACAGCTGCAAAATCTGTTGCGTTAGATTCACCACCAATAGGCTTAGTATCAAAATTAAGTATGATAGTCCGTTTTTTGTCTTCTGCAGACATATTTTCAATAGCATAAGTTTTGCCTGAGGAAGATGCACCTATAACCAAACAAGGGTATTGGCTTGTTAATTTAGCTTTTTCTGCTAATGATAAATTTTCTAATGTCATAATGACCTCCGTGTTTTTATAAAATCCAAAACCCTGCGTTTAACTTCTTTATAAGGTTTTGGCACTAAGAATAAGCTATTAACGTACATAATAACATGTTCCACCTGTTCATCCGTCATACCCAATTCTATACTTTTATAACCTGCCGAAATTAGGCTACGGGTACGTTTACCTTTAATAGCTTGGCTATAAGAAGTAAAATTTGGCAATAGCTCAATAACATCGGTTGGTGGACTAGTTGCTGTATAAGTTGGTATACTAATATCAGCTAAATAGTCATCTACGCCTAATGGTTGACCAGTAAATGAAAATAGCACTGCTGAGCCAGCATACGAGTAAAACTTTTGTGCTGGTTTAGCTGATACTGGATCCATATCACTAACTAAACCAAATTGTGCAATACCAGTAACAAGAGCACGATACTCTTCTGCTGATACTGTACGATTGATTGGCAATAAGATACGATACTTATGCCAATTGAACGGATTGCTAGTAGTTGCTATTATACATTGTAGATTCTCTGCTATAAGTTGATCAAATCGTTCATTCATTGGTATAGATGTAGAGTCTACATCAATGACCACAAAGGTAGCTTGAGAGCATATGTTTGTTGATGCTTGTCGGTATCCTAAATAATTAAAGGGATTAAAAATATAATCTTTACTTAATAAATATCGCAAATCGGCAAATTCACATTCAACAAAGTTAGTGTAATAATTAAATTCACTACGTTCATCTTTGCTGAGATTAGGGGTTGGTCTAATTGATAGTGTTACTCGCATGATTTAGGCTTGTTAATAATTTTGGCATACTCTTTTGAACCAACTTTTATATATGCAGAAGTACTAATCAATTTGCCAAACATATGTTCAGCGTGTTGCATAATCTCTTCACTAACAGTATCTTTATCCATAAATAACCATTCCCATACTTTTTGTGTCAAATAACGGGAGTTACGGATATTAGCATCACCCCTTGGTAAAAAGATATATGGATTAAGCATAAGTCGTTTATTATATTCTTGTATTACCATGTTATCAATTAGCTTACGTTTAAATCTACTTCGTGTTGCAGAATCCATACTTTTAGTAAGTTCAAGAAAAGAAGGCATAAGTAAATTATGATAATCGACGAGTTTATTGTCAAAAAAATCAATAATACGTATTGCTTCATCCTTAGTAAAGTTTTTTACCACCTCTCTAAAACCGTAATTATACATTTTATGTCCTTTTTTTGTGTATTTACTATCAGGTAATTTAGCTGAAACGTTACCAATCTCACCTGTCTCTTGGTTAAATAGTGCGAGCACACTTTTACTTTTCATATAGGTCCTTTGTGTCAATTTATATTTCAATTGAAGTATAATAGGACTATGCTTAGATATTGATTAAAACACTCAATGTTTAATTTATACTGCTGATTAAAACAATCAAGTTCAAAACCTTAACAAACTTCGACTGCTAGGGCTTTTGCTAAGCATTGTAAAAACTTTTGTATATTATAAACATATGAAATTTACTCTTAGTACCTTAACAAAGCAGGTGCAATTGGACGAAGACCTGCTTAACTAAAGTACTAAGAGCATTATAGTAAATAAATATTTATTTAGGCCTTATATACGAGTATAATAGGATACTATAAGTAAACAAAATTCACAAGTTTGCAATGAGTATACTTTTTATCTTTTATATTTGCTTGTAGTAACATTTCTCGTTCAATTATAAATATGTCTTCAAGACAACTTATTTTCTTGTCGATTGTTGCAATTCCATTATTTATACCTTCTACATACTCCTCACAATCCGAGAAGTTGTTATACAGTTTATAATAAACAAATATGTTATACATTTTTTCCTCCTATAAATTAGCAAATGGTAAAACTAAATATTCCTGTTTTATAGCCTCTGGGACAGACCTACTAAGACTGGAATTAATTGAGTCAATAACATCTATACATTTTTGTTTCTCCACATAATGACTATGCATATCATATATAATGCTTGCAAATAACAGTAATGGATTCATTGATGTGTCAAGCATATCAATAATAGTTTGTTTATGTACTAATATATCATCTTGTAAATATTTAGCTACTGCTGCTGCTGTAGGTTTAACTGTAGATTTAGTAATAAACAATGGAACATCAACACCAGAAGCTAAGTTATTTAAGATACCTGATATATCAAATAGATTAGTTGCTGATGGATTAGTAACTAAAATAGCACCTGTATAACCATAACTAATACAGTCATGCTCACAATGTTCAGGTGATATCCGTAACATTAATTGATTGGCAATAGACATAGCTACATACTTATATTCAGCTTTGTTGATAATTGTGTTAATTGGTAAAATTATGTTAAAAGTATGGTTATTATCTGAATCAGTTGTAGTGGCAATAAAATGGTAAGTATTACCAAGATATTTACTAATCATTTGCATTGATAAAAAAGAATCAATAACAGACAGTGCTATAAATTTAGCTGTATCTGTAGCAAATGGATTAAATGATGATTGTATAGTTAATAACTGACTTAATGCAATCATAGGTTTATCATTAGCTATATTAGCAATTATGCTGTTTTTTATATGGCCTTGACAAGCACAATAATTATAGTTAGATTCAAAGTTACGTACAGTTGGTACAAAGATAAACGCATTAGATTTCTCATTGTAACTAACAGTAGCAACACCTTCAAGTTTGCTATTTACTGGTTTAAGGAAGTTGATTAGTGATTGACTAGTGATTTGTTTAACATTGATATAACCTCTAGTAATAGCTTTATCAATTGGTAATACATTATCAAAAAATCCTTGTTGCCAATCATTTATAAATAATTCGTAATCTTTAAGTTTTAAAGTATTAGCAAAACGTATTAGATGTTGTGCTGTATAATCACAAAAATAAATAGCTGCTTTAAGTATATCTGCATTAATTCGTGTTAAATTAGATGCTATTGTCCAAGTAGCAGCAATACGACCCATTTTAAATGCTCGTCCTGCCATTTCTATACCTTCAACAGAATCACCATCACGTAATAGTATTGCTTTAGCTTTTTCTTGTGTATAAGATTTATAATCATCATATATAACTGATGCTTTTTCATCAAACATAATAGTAGAATCTGTATTAAGTGATTTAACTACTGTTAACAAGTGATCATTGAGCGATTCAGTATATTCTTTAAGTATAGCACGCTGTTCTGCTTGCAGTTGCCGTTTCTCTATTGGTGATTCAGGAATCTGTTCATTTTCAAATTCCTCTATAGCATTACTAAATACTACAGTAATACGTCTTGCCAATGAAGTGACCAATAATGGTACTAATAACTTACGTACATTACCTTCCGTATAGAAAGGTGCTGGACTTGATATACCAAGTAAATTTGGGAACATACCATTGACAGACTCTTCTTTAGCCTCTTCTGTCTTAAACTCCGGTGCAACGGATTGACCCATATCATATAAAATTGAAAATAATTCAAGTATTTCTACTATAGCTGAATTGGATTGAATTGCTAATGCAAGTTCCGATGCTAATAAAGATTTAACTCCATACTTGGACTTAGACATACGATTAAGTGATGTACTAATTCCCCCACGTGAAGATTGAGGTGATGTAATTGGCATTTCTTGTTTTTTAACATAACTAGCAAAATCTTCTTTACTAACTAATGATTCATCAAAATCAGGATTGCCTTTCTTCATATCCTTGATGTATATAGTTCGTGCTACTTCTTCTGCCTCTAACGCTTGCTGTTGTTGGATAAACTCAGTAGCTTTGTTAGTTGCTTTAGTAATTGCTTGATAGGTAGAATCTTTTCCTGAACCGCTACGACTTAAAATAATACTGTATGTATTAATACCAATAACATCATCTGAATAGATTTGGTCATTGATAGTTGGACGTAGTTGACCAAATGTATGGCTAAGTACAAAATTAGCAACAGCAGTAGCTGATATATTACTAAATGAAGGTGATTTGGCAACTGCTAATTTGATTAAATCTTGTATAACTTGTGGTAATACAGTAGTATCAAATTTAGTCATACTTCGATTATGTAAAAATTCAAGTTGTGTTTCATATTGTGCAACTAGATTATCAAGATTGGATAAAATTCGATCTTCTGGTTTCATACCTACTCCTTTGCTAAAATAATTTTACCTGCAGATTTAACAGGCTGATAAAGATTTTTCTTTTGTATATTAACACGATAGGCTTTAAGTTTATTTTGCTCGTTAAACTGTGGTTTAAGATTAAATAAACTTGCTGTTTGTGTAAGATAGTCAAATACTGTTTTATCAGTATCACCAAGAGTCGGTTTACTAAGATTATTATACAGGATTATAAAATCAGTTATCGATCTAAGCATTAATGTATCATCAACGATATGAAATGGTGTATCGATAGGTGAATGATCAAAACTACCTTGTGCAAGCTGTTTAGTACATGCATCAAGTTTTCGTTTTAATTCTGCGTTAGTGTCTCTAAGTAACTGATCAGGTTCAGTTTGCACTGTAAGTAAATCTGCATACTGTTGGGCTGTTAAAATAAATGATGGTTCAATTGTCACACTATATCCTTATTGGTTTAATTCTGCTAATTTAGCTTGAATGATTGTAGAATCTGCATTGTTTGGTAATTGTACTACATTATATAAATCATAACCTATATCAATTGATGCTTTTAATGGTATCAATTGGTCAATCAAATAATCTTCACACATAATTCGTACAATATTATCGTTAAGCCATTTAATAATAGTTGAATCATTACGCACCATTCCATAATTTGCGTCATGAATCATATTAAATGGTTTAATATGTTTATCCATACCTGATGACTCTAGTAAGTTATCAAATTTAGCACTTGCTATTGGTATAAGAATTGAAAAGAACTGAAAGTTAACATTAAATAATGTTAAAGCATCATCTTTTGGGTTGGATGTATGTATATGTGCACCAAAGCCAAGATGTAGCTTACCAGTTTGTGAAGCCGGTTCAACATATTCTTTTTTAAATTTGGTAACTCCAGGATACAGCTCATTGTGAAATGCATCAAATATTTCTGGTGTTATACCCCCACCTTTGTGGGAGTCAGGGAATCCCCCATCGCTTATGTTCAACAGTAGTCGTTAAGTACTGCCAGCACCATTATGTGCATCTGTATATTTCTATACAGGCCAGACTATATCATCATCCGTTTCTGGATGTCATACGTTTCCACTCACTTGAGTGTACTCCCTTTCGGGATAGTCTTTGAGATCAAAG
>DZCE01000008.1 GCA_022736375.1 Arcobacter nitrofigilis
TAATAATAAGATTTTCATAATTTTCCTCCATTTTTGTGACCACTATAGCATAAATTATTTGATAAATCATTGAATACTGTATGCTTGGGTTGCTTCATATTTTTTGTGATTTAATAATAGCACTATTAAACTTAAATAATTATTTTTAAATAATAATTATTATTTATATAATAATAAATTCAAAGATAGGTATTTTTATTTAATTATTCAAATGTATTACAGAAGATATTGTAAGTGTTAATATTATTTGGCTGTATTTTATGAATTTATTTAGTAAAAGATAAACATTTAATACTCAATAGAGCATTAAATGTTAGTATAAATTAATGATGTGTTGTAGTGCTGTGATGTGTTGTAGTAGTGCCACCATCATTGCTAGCAGCGATAGCTACAACAGCAACCACAGCCGCCGCACCAGCAACTACTGGAGCAGTTACCAATGGTGCAACAATTGCTGCAGGAGCAACAGCTTGAGCAACTACAGGAGCTAGAATTTCACCACCAGCCATTAAGTTAGATGATGCAAAACCACATATTAATAAAGCATAACCAAATTTTTTCATTTTATCTCCTTTTATTTTTATATAATATAATTATAACTAAACTAATATAAATTATTCCTTAAACATTTCAAGATCATTTTCTATTTCATAAATATTAGCTGGACGCATTCCAACTAAAGAGTTTACTTGATTAGCATACTGCGCAACATCCCTTGTCCACGGCTTTAGACTATATGACAGGGAACCCTTTACATCTTTTGGCATAATAGTTGAAAGAGGAATTTTTATAAAAATACCTTTGTCAATATAGCCTCTATTGCTACTTGATGTAAACATATCTGTATCAGTTTTTGACATAAAGGCTCCTATTGTAAAATCTTTAAATTCTCTCATAACTGTAACCTGCACGCCTCTGTCACCAGCAAAAAATTCACCTACTTTTGCAGTGGCTTTGAGACCAAGCGATGGAATAATATTTGCGTATAAATTAATAAATTTACCATCAAAATAAGTATCCTCAAATCCAAATAAATTATCAACTTCTCTTTTTTTAACTTTTTGGTATTCTAGACCTATACCAAATCTTCCATCCATTAAAGGCTTATATAATTCTAAATCTATTCCTCCATAAGCAGGTTCAAAGTACCCAATTTCTCCCCTTCCATATAAGCCATATGGCAATTTGAATACTTGATCATAAACCAAATCCTCTAACTGCAAACCATTGTATTGGATATATTTTAAACTATCCGTTCTTGTTGCTAAATTTGCTGGCTCAAGTACTCTTGGAGAAATAGAATCAGTTGTATTTAATAGTGGTACGCGTAGTCTACCATATAAAAAACCTCCTGGTGCTACTTCATATCTAGCACCACCCAAAATTGACACTTTATATGTAAATGGATTTTCTTGATCATTCAAATATGTTTGCAGTGATGGTTTAAATATCCATGAGAACTTTTTTTGACCAGCAGATTGTGTTTTTACAATATTATTAGAGTCAGAAAAATTGGCATATTCACCTTCTATATCGTTTGAAAATTTAAAGTCTTTTTTATCTAGAACCAGTTTAGGATCTTTTTTTATTCTAGCTATTTCACTTCTATTTATATGCAGTGATGTGTATTCTAGATTAGTTTGTTTTAGTACTATATAAAAATCATCTATTCTTGCAGGTGCCACTTCGTCTATAACATCAGCAACTCTTCCAATTGCTTTGATTGATGAATTATATTTTGGATTTTCAAACGATACCCATATTTTATTTTTATTTATTGCTACTTGAACATTAGAATATTTTTCTGCTACTACTTCATCTGATATGTAATTAGATAAATTTTCATCACTGTATGAGTTTAGTTTAGTAGGCGTATCAATCGTTGCTTTCCATCTTGGATCAGGCTGATGAGGATAGAGTGCTTCTTTTTTTAATCCAAAAGCATAATTAATGCCAACGCCGAAACTATTTCCTCTTTCTATATTGGCTGATATGGTTAAATTATCTGTGGCTCTGTAATTTAAACCAGCATTAATATGGCTTTTTGGCATTTCTGTTTTGTTTGCCAAAAATGGATTAACCGTATCATATTTATAGTTTATGGGACTATATTCTGCTTTTATTGATATCTTTGGAGTAATTTTGGCCTCTACTCCACCAAATAAACTTCCGCCCACAAAATCAGTACTTTTTAAAAAATCAATCCCCCTATCATCGCTTCCAGATATGCCGTATTTGGTTAAGTTTTCCCCACCCATCCTTCCAAGAGCATAGCCAATAGTGAAATCAAGATTTTTGTATCGTTTTGAAGCTACTAGATATTTAGAAGAATAAAGACCTGTTCCATGTATATCATCAAAACCAAGAGCTATTGCTGGCCAAAACTCATCTTCCTTTTTTAGAAGAAATTTTAAGTCAATTGCTTTGTCTTTATAATCACCATATCCAGCAGAATTATCAAATCCAGGAATATCTTGGACTTGTGTCATTCGTAGATTTATCTCCATCATCGGTAATGGAGATAATGCGAGTCCATAATATATAAAAGGATCACTATAATAGAAATATGGTCTCATACTCCAATCTTCTAGAATCCTAGCATTTGGCATTTCAATTAAGCCTGTTTTGCCACTATTTTGAGCAGACATATTGATGTTATCTGCGTTTAGTGATAAGATTGTAATTGCAAAGATTGGAATTAATTTCATATTTTATCCTTATATTTAACATTTATATTTTTTTATTGACATCAAAGACTATTTGTTTTTTGGTACTATTTGTTTCTATAGTTTTATTTAAATCAATATCAGGAACATTATGTTTGACATGCACTATGGTTCCTACTGGAGTCCAGTAAAATAACTCCTCGGCAAATTGTTTTGGTACTCTAATGCACCCATGTGAAGCTGGATAATTAGGCACATAACCCTGATGTATTGCAATACCACCATTAGTTAGACGCAACATATATGGCATTGGTAGGTTATATATATTAGAGATATGATGTCTTTTTTTCTCTAATATTTTAAATTTTCCAGCTGGAGTATAATGACCTTTTTTTCCAGTTGAAACATTGGTATTCATTGTAATATTCCCATCTTTAATAGCATATAATTTCTGTTTGGTTAAATCTATAATTATCTCTTTTTTTGCGAATACATCAATTGTGCATAATAATAAAACAAATACTATAACTTTACTATGTTTCATATATCTTAACCCCATCTTCTTAATTAAATTTTATATAAAATAATAAGAATTATAGCATAAAATATTTGTTTAAGTTGTGCTATAATAATAAAAAAGGTTTAAATATGAGAAAATTATTTTTTGTAATTCTTTTGAGCTTTTGTGCATTTGGAACTGATTTTGTAAGCCTTGGAAATAATCAATATGCACTTGGTAACTTCACAAAAGCCATAGAATTTTACAATAAAGCACTCTCGCTAAATCCCAAGAATGTGAAAGCTTACAACAGTAGAGGAATCTCACACTATGAACTAAAAGATTATCAATCAGCAATAAATGACTACACTAAAGCCATTGATATACAACCAAACAATCTTGGAATCATTATAAATAGAGGAGTTTCGTATTCTCATTTGGGTGATTATCAAAATGCAAGTAAGGATGCTAGAAAAGCGTGTGCATTGGGAGATTGTGAACTTCTTGATATGCTTAAGCGAAATGGAATATTTAGAGATTGATTGTGAAGAGTATATCAAAAATTAATATGGAGTCTAATATAATCTAACCATGAACAAAAAATATCTTCTTGTAGAAATATATCCTGACCATATTAAGCTCGTTTCTAAAGCCGAATGGACTCTTAAAACTATACCAGATATACAAAAGGCACTACAAAATACTCCATTTGATAAAAAAATTATTTGGGATGTTTCTGGCGTAAGTGAAATTGATAGTGCCGGAATGCTTGTTTTTATAGAATATTTTAACTACTTTATGACGAAAACAAAAATTAAAGTCATTGGATATACGCCAAAGCAAAATGAAATGTATAATCTTTTGAATGTAAAGCATAATACAATTCAGATAGCTCATAGGAATAAAGAAAATTGGCTTGAAAATATAGGAAAGCAAATCATTAATTTTTTTAATGATATAAAAGAGTTGACATATTTTTTAGGAGAGCTTTTTGTTGCTATATTCTACACCATTTTACATCCAAAAGAGTTTCGTTTCAAAGAAATGGTTTATCATATTTATCATTCAGGTTTTAGTGCCATTGTAATTGTTGGCACAACTGTATTTTTAGTTGGTATGGTTATTGCATATCAAGGAGCTGTGCAATTAACAAAGTTTGGAGCTGATATATTTATTGTTGATACGGTTTCTATCTCTATGGTGAGAGAGCTTGGCCCACTAATAGCAGCTATCGTTATAGCTGGACGGAGTGGCTCAGCTTATACCGCTGAGATTGGTGCAATGAAGATTACCGAAGAGATTTCTGCTATGAGAACAATGGGATTTGATCCATTCTCATTTTTGGTATTACCTCGCATCTTTGCTTTAATGATAGCATTGCCATTGCTTATATTTTTTGCTGATATTATGGGTATTCTTGGAGGTATGTTTGCTTCTAGGGTTCAGCTAGGTATCTCTGTAGATCAGTTTGTTTCTAGGCTTTATGAGGTTCTTGAAGTCAAACAATATATATTGGGTATGATTAAAGGACCAGTATTTGCTTTTCTTATCGCTGCAGTAGGTTGTTTTAGGGGTATGCAAGTTTCTGAAAATACTGAAAGCATAGGATTGCATACAACACAAAGTGTAGTTAATTCTATCTTTTTAGTAATCGCGTTTGATGCACTATTTTCAATTATTTATACAGAGTTTGACTTATGATTGTAATTGAAGCAAAAAATATTGTTACCAAATTTGGCACGCGAACTATTCATGATAATGTGAACTTACATATAAATAAAAATGAGATTTATGCTATTATAGGAGAGAGTGGTTCTGGAAAATCTGTGCTAATGAAAGAGATGATTATGCTCATGGAGCCTACATCTGGACAAATCAATGTTTTTGGTGAAAGTCTTGAAAGTCTAAATATGCAAAAAGCACAGGAATTGCGTAGAAAATGGGGTGTACTTTTTCAATTTGGGGCACTTTTTTCTTCATTAACAATTGCCGAAAATATAGAATTACAACTCAAAGAATACACGAATATCTCTAAAGAAATGAGAGATAAATTAGTCTATTCAAAATTGGAATTGGTAGGATTGTCGCCTTATGTTGGAGAGCTATATCCTTCTGAGCTAAGTGGTGGGATGATTAAAAGAGCAGCTCTAGCTCGTGCTTTGGCTATGGAGCCTAAACTACTTTTCTTGGATGAGCCAACTTCAGGGCTAGACCCAATAGGTGCACGAAATTTTGATCAATTAATCGTAAGTTTGCGAGATTTATTAGGCATTACTGTTGTGATAATCACACATGATTTAGATAGCATCTTTAGCATTGTTGACAGGATGGCAGTATTGGCAGATAAGCATGTTGTTGTAGAGGGTGTATTGGGAAATGTGCTACAATCACAACATCCTTTTGTGGAAGCATATTTTAAAAATGAGTATACCAAAGAAAGATTCAAGGATAGGATTAAAAATGTATAATAAAATAAATTATTCAATCGTAGGCATTTTTGTATTGCTCTTTGGGGCTGGAATGATATGGTTTGCTCTTTGGCTTGCAAAGTACAATACCCAAGATGAGTATGATACTTACAAGATAGAAATGAGAGAATCCGTAGCAGGACTTTCAGAGGACGCATCAGTAAAACTACATGGTATGGATGTAGGGAAAATTAAAGAGATGAGAATAGATCCAAAGAACATAGAGGTAGTTGATATTTATCTTAATATAAACAAAGGTACTATTATCAAAGATGATATGGTGGCACATACACAAATGTTTGGTGTAACTGGACTTCTATCTATTGAGATTGATGGTGGGACTAATATGGCAAATACATTGCGTCCAACTGATACTCATATCCCTATTATCAAGACAGAGGCTTCCTATTTTTCAAAGCTAAGTGATGATGTTAAGATTTTAAATGCACAAGGCAAAAAAATACTTTCTGATAAAAATATAGAAGCATTTGCAAAAACACTTGAGAATCTAGAAAAGATTACATCTAAAGGTCAAGAAGTAGAGTTAAAAGCAATTAGTACAATGAATGAGATAGATCATGCACTTATAGAATTGAATATTTCTATGAAAAAAATATCTAATGATTTTGCATCTTTAAAAGATTCCATAAACCCTACAGCTGAAAATCTTTTGACTACATCAAGAGATTTTAATAGGGTCACACTAAAAGTAGAAAAGAGCTTGGATAGAGGGGATTATAATCTTAAAAAGATTCTTGAACCAATGACAGTTGATATGCAGGTGCTTTCAGGGCAGATTGATGATTTGGCTGGTGGACTCAAGGAAAGCCCAAGTGATCTGCTTTTTAAATCCAGAAAACCAATTAAGGGACCAGGCGAATGAAACATATTTTATGGATACCAATATTTTTATCCCTACACGGATGTAGTATAAAAGAATCAACAATGAAGGTGTATACTATTGATAGCAATATAAATCTTAAAGCCTATAGCCATAAATTTAAAAACAAGATAATTAAAATATCATACCCCCAAGGCTTAAAAGAAAAAATGAGCCAAAATATGCACTTTTCTTATAATGACCTAGAGCAAGGAAATTATCAGAATTCTGAGTGGTCCAATAGCATAGGTCAATTGCTGCAAGGCATCTTTATTCAAACATTACAACAAAGTGGACTTTTTAAGGGCGTTACTTCTTATACTTCTGTTGCACAAGAAGATTATAGATTGGAAAGTACAGTTTTTGATTTCTCGCATAGAGTGAGAGGTGATATTTCCCATGCCATTATCAGTGTGCAATTTTCTCTTATAGAGACTGATTCTGGTAAAATGGTTAAAAGTAAACTTTTCAATTATGCTGTACCAACCACGACAACCGATGCAGAGGGATATGTTAATGCTACAAATATAGCATTAAATAATCTAAATAGAGATTTGATAGCTTGGCTTGAGTTTTAGTATTACTTTTGAAAGTGTATCATTTTAAATCTATCGCCCATTAATGTTGGCGAGAGAAGTGTTTTTATTTTGTCTGCTTCTCTTAGATACTTTGTTTGCGTTGTTTGCTTTGCAAAATCTCCAAGCATATCAATTATTCCAAATCTCACTAATGCCCTTGCTTGTGTCTCGTAGTGAAGTTTTTCAAATCCAGCTTCCTTGAATGCAGAAGTTACATGTGCAAAGTTTACATCATATGTGATATCTGCTTTTTGAAATGATTTACTAAGTACTAATTTTTCATCAAACAATGGAAATACCTGATGTTCTTCATAAACCCTGATTGAGAAGTCATTTCTCACATACTCCTCGCCATAGTCAAAAGATATAAAATCACATTTTTGAATATGATTAAACTCTTTAGCGAACTCCTCGTATCCTATTGCTATCTCACCTTGATTTAGATGATGTGATTGTGCCCATTCTAAAATATTTTGTGGTGCATCTATCCATGATATTTCATTATTTGATACAGTTGCTATTTTGTTATCTTTTAGAAGTTCACAAGGGAATGCATCAAATATCTCATTTGAAACTATAAAAGCGTAATTGGCTTGTAGCTTGGAAATAGAGTCAAAATGTTCAATTGTGACTTCGCATCCAAAACGATTTTTTATATACTCATTTTGAACCTTACGAATATGCTCATGTTTTTCTACTATTGCAAACTTCATTGTTTTTAGCAAATCAGGTTTTACGCTATAAATCCATTGAATCATATCGCAAATAAGATACCCTTGATGAGCTCCTATCTCTACTAGATAGCCATTTTTTTTGTTTTCATCTTCATTAACAAGCGAAAGCAGATAATTAGCAATTGAAGCTCCAAAAAATGCACTTGTACTTACTGCTGTATAAAAATCACCACCTTTACCTATGGCTTTAAAGTTGGTGTAATATCCACCATCCCCATAGAGCCAATCATTCATATAAGAGCTAAAAGTCATATATTTTTTAGCACCTCATTTAGTCTAATAAATCCACTATCTATCTCGGCTTTGGTTATGGTTAGGCTTGGCAAAAACCTAACTGTATTTCGTCCAGCTTTTAATAAAATTAGACCATTTTTCATTGCTGACTTTATTATTTTTGTTTGAATTTCGCCACTTATTGCCTTGAGTCCTCTCATTAGCCCTATTCCTGTCTGTTTTATAAATAACTCTGGGAATTGCTCTAAAACTTCATTAAGCTTTGAATCAAAATATTCTATTGTATCTTGAATGCCCCCTGAGTTATGTAACTCTTCTAGAATACCAAGCGTAGCAATACCAGCAGCAGTACTCAAATAGTTACCTCCAAATGTGCTTCCATGATCCCCAGCTACTAAAATATTTTTATGTGGAGTTAGTACAGAACCTATCGGTACACCTCCACCCAAACCTTTTGCTAGTGTAATAATATCTGGCTCAATTCCATATTTTTGCGATGCAGTAAATTCACCAGTTCTAAAGACTCCAGTTTGAACCTCATCAACTATCAAAAGGAGTCCTAGTTTTTTTAGCATTCGTGCTAGTTCTTGAACCTCACCTTTATCAAACGCTTCTACTCCGCCCTCACCTTGTACAAGTTCAAGCATCACAGCTACCGTTTCATCGTCTATCATGTCTTTAACATCTGCAATCAAAGGTGCAAAACTAAAGCCATCTATATATGGTGCAAATGAGCTTGGGTGAAAACTCTCCTGTCCTGTAGCCTTCACAGTAGATAATGTTCTTCCGTGAAATGAGTGTTCAAGAGTGATAATTTTATATTTTTTATTATCAAACTTTGTATCTCCATATTTTCGAGCTAACTTTATTGCACCTTCATTTGCTTCTGCTCCAGAATTAGCAAAAAATGTACCAATATTTTTACCATATAATTGTGATATTTTTTGGGCAAGTTTAGCTTGTGGCTCTATCACTTGCAAGTTAGAAATGTGTATTATTTTACTTGCTTGTTCGCATATGGCACTTGTTAATTTCTCATTACCATGACCTACGCTATTTACACCTATCCCACTAGCAAAATCGATATAATCAGCTCCATTTTCATCATAAAGTGTTGAGCCAATCCCATGAGTAAAATTGGTATAATCTCGTGCATATGTTTGCAATACAAACTCTTTGTCTATCTCTTCTGTATTCATCTTTTCTCTTTAATTTTAATTTATTATAACACTATTTTAGATAGCGTTACCTTGATTTCACCATAACAAGCTCCATTTCCATCAATACTTATAGTTGAAGGGGTAAGTTGATTTATGCCTATGCAATTAGAGCCAACCAGTACGGAATCGATTCTAACATCATCACTATTTTTTACTACCAAATTTATACTTCCATATTCTGAACTAATATTTACTACCTCTTCATCATTAAAACCATGCTCAGGATTTATCGTAATGATATTTGAGTTTCTAAATTGTGTATTTATCGTATTGGGCATTTTGTGTGTAATTAGCCATAATCCATCTTCTTCTTTGATATTTTTATAACCCTTTGGTCTTTTTATCTTTTTCGTTTCCACGAAATCATCATCATAGTCATCTAAAAAAGAAAATTCACCATCAAAACCATTTTCATAAGGTATCTGCTGATAGCTTTTAAGGAGTAAATGCTCATCGTCTTTTATACACTGATTTGCAAAAAAGTCTATATAATATTGCTCATCTTTTAGCTTAGCTTGTCCTAATATATCAATAATCTTTTGTGAAAAATCATACTCACTTATGCCATAACTGCACTCTTTGATTTTATTCATTTTGTGAGCGTATTGGTTTCCGTAATTGAGTCTAAAATCATTTTTTTCATAAAAATTCAACGCTGGAATTATCACATTTGCTAATTTCGATGTATCATTATGATATAGTCCAAAGTATACTACATCCTTTACATTAGCTAATCTACTCTTGACTTGATTTGAGTTTGGCATTGAACATAAAGGATTTCCACCTTGGATAAGAACAGTATCAAAATCATCAAATGGCGTATCTATTTTGGATACTCTTTTGCATTTTGTGTCAAATGGATTTTCATATTCTAATTTTGAGTCCCCCAGATAACTCACTCCACAACCACCTTTGCCAAATAACCCAAGAAGTGCAGCTAGTGAATCTATTGCCCTAAGTACTTGAGAGCCAATGGAATATTTTTGCACACCAACACCAACTAAAAACACCACATTTTTGCCTTTTATCAGTGAAAGCATATCGCCAATAGCGTCTAAACTTGTATCAACTAATGTTAACAAAGATTTTATACGAAAACCTCTAACAAAATCATGATATTCTTCAAATTCTGGTGCATGAACTTTGAGCCAGTTGGTATCTATCAAATCTTCCATAAATGAAAATCTTGCCAAAAGGAGAGCCAGATAAAAATCACTTCGTGGTGCAAGTTGTATATGCAAATCCGCCATTTTGGCTATTTTTGTTCGCACCGGGTCAATTACTATAATTGTTTTATCTTTTATGATAGGTAAGATATGAGCATTTGTGGTCGTTATATTTCTACCCCAAACAACTACAACATCACTTTTTTCTATCTGCTCAATTGGTAAGGTAATATTAGAACCTCTACCCTCCTCTATACCATGATGACCAGCCGCGTCACATAGACTACCAGTTGTTAAATAGCCATTTATTTTTTCCATAAGCAGATTTGTAACATTTTGCATTACCCCAACATTACCACTTCCACGCCACAGTAAACTTTTCTTTGTAAGTCTAGAAGCTACATATTCTAATGCTTCATTCATGCTCACTGCGTTACCGTTAATCATTGGAGTTTTTATTCTTGTGGCTTTGTCAAACTCTCTATTTAAAACAGCACAAAGAGTCCCATTTGTCATTTTGTCGTCTTTACTGCCAGATATTCTACTCTCTTCATAAGTAATGACACAACCATCATAGCAATCAAACCCACATGCTGTTTTTATCATTTATTGTCCATATATTTTTGTTGATTGTATCACAACTCATATCAAAATTATTATATAATTCTCAAAACATTTTTAATAAGGTAATTTATGAAACATATCAAAAAATATTCTAGTACAATCGCTATAAGCGGTCTAGGAGCAATATTAGCTTCAGGGCTTGGTGGTTGCGATGGTGGACAGGATACAACTACACAAACACAATCAACAACTCAGCAAGAAAAAAAAGCCGCTTTTGTAATAATAGAAGAAGTAGCAGCTGGTGAGTACAAAATCAAAGATGAGTTTCCTGCTGATGAGACAAGAATAGTATTAAAACAGCTTGATGGTACGGAGCGTGTTTTAAGTCAAGAAGAGATGGATAAGCTTATAAAAGAAGAAGAGGCAAAGATAGATAATAATACATCTAATTTGACAAATCCAAAAAAAGAAGAAGTTTCATCTGGTCATAGTGGTATGGGTCTAGGAGAGACTATACTTGCTAGTGCAGCTGGAGCGATGCTTGGAGCATATATAGGCAATAAATTATTTGGAAATCAAAACTATCAGCAAAATCGTCAAACAAATTACAAATCACCATCAACTTATTCTAAAAGTGCAAATAGCTTTGGTAAAAATGGAAGTTCAACCACTTCATCTGTTAGTAAGAAAAGTGGATTTTTTGGCAATAGTGGCTCTTCGTCAAGCAGTAGCAGTAGCTCATTTGGTGGTTGATGATGATAAAACTTGCAAAAACTAAACCGCTAGAAAATAGTTATCTTGAGTCTCTAGGTTTCGCTTGGCATACAGATAGTGACGAGAGTAGCTATATTGCTAATGAGCTTGTGATTGTTAGCGAAGAAGAGGCATTGGCGTACGAGAGTGCTGCAAATGAGCTTTACGATATGTTTGTACACGCTACTGAGCATGTTATAAAAAATAATCTATTTCATGATATGGGAATACCGTTTAATCTTATTGAGATGATTAAAGACTCATGGGAAAATGATATTCATTGGCATCTTTATGGTAGATTTGATTTTGCTGGTGGAATTGATGGATTACCTATTAAGCTTCTTGAATTTAATGCTGATACTCCAACATCTTTGTTTGAGAGTGCCATAATCCAATGGGCGATACTTAAAGCAAATAATCTTGAAGAGAGTAGCCAATTTAATGGCATATATGAAGCTATTAGTGATAATTTTAAAAGACTAGTTACGCTTGATGAAAGCGTTGACGAATTTGAAGAGAAATATGAAGGGTGGAAATTTTTGTTTAGCTCAATTAGGGGCAATATAGAAGAAGAAAATACAGTAAGATTGCTTCAACATATGGCAGCATCAGTTGGGTTTGTGACTGAGTTTGCATTTGTAGATGAGATTGAATTTAGTGATGATGGTATCTTTTTTGAGGGGGAACAATATGAATTATGGTTTAAACTAATTCCATGGGAGAGTATAGCCCTCGAGGAGTCAGATTTGGCTATGATGTTATCAAATATCATAAAAAATCAAAAAGCAATTATCTTTAATCCAGCCTATACTCTACTTTTTCAAAGCAAAGCCATTATGAAGATACTTTGGGATTTATATCCTAATCACCCTCTTTTACTAGAGACAAGCTTCGAGCCTCTAGTAAATATTAAACAGGTCAAAAAACCTATATTTGGCAGAGAAGGTGGAAGTGTAGAGATAATTGATGAAAATGGCATTAGTATCTCAAAAAATATTGGTGAATATGAGAACTTTACTATGATATATCAAGAGTTTGCCACAATGGCGAAAGATAGTAATAGCACTACATACCAAGCTGGTGTTTTTTATGCTTATGAGGCTTGTGGACTTGGATTTAGAAGAGGTGGAGATATTATAGATAATAGTTCAAAATTTGTAGGGCATATCGTAGAGGATTAATCCTTGCAGAAAACTGATTTAACCTCTTGTGTCTCTAGACAAAAGGCAGTTAGTTTGCCTCCCCATACACAACCAGTATCTATAGCGACTACATTTTTATCTTTGTAAAATCCCAAGGTTGACCAATGACCAAATATAATTTTATATGGGATATATTTTCTATTTTCTATTTGAAACCATGGTTTTAAGCTACTGTCATTTGACGAGCCATTTTTTTCTTCTAGTTCTAAAGCACCGTCATCAAAGCAATATCTCATTCTAGTAAAAGAAGCTAAAGCATAAAGCTCATCATCATCATATTTTAAGCTGCTTGATTTGTTCTTTGATACCGTGTTTAGCCACGATGATACATCCTTGTCCATTAGTCTGTTTTGAAGTAGATTGTTCCATTTCGTGGCTAAGTTTATATCAAATAACGGCGACATACCTGAATGAGCCATACAATATCCAAGTTTTTTATCTATGTACAAAAATGGTTGTGATTTTAGCCACTCTATTAGCACTTGTGCATTTTTGGATTTGAGTATTGGGTCTATTGTTGGATTGCTTTTTTTAATACCATAATAGGCAGCTATTAATGATATGTCATGATTACCAAGTACTATTTTAAATCTATCTTTGTTGGAGTAGATGTACTCTAGTGTCCTTAACGAATCCTCTCCTCTATTGACTAAATCTCCAACTAGCCAAATAGTATCACTGCTACTATTGAATTCTATTTTTTCAAGTAGCTTTATAAACGAACTAAAGCAACCTTGTAAATCTCCAATTGCCCAAGTCATATTAGTAGCTCTTTATATTTTTCTATTTTTTGCTCTATGGACATTTTGGCAAATGCACTTGATGGGGATGGCAAATAAACTTTGGATACTTCTAGATGTGAAAAATTCAGATTAAATAATAGTTCTGATTTTCTCCCTGTAAATGCAACTGTTGTGATTGAAGGATATTTTAATAATAATAGTTCAATATCATTTACCTCTTCATCTTCTATTGAGCTATCAAGTGAGTTATCTCTCTCGCAACTCTGTATCATGTCCCACAGCCCTATTTTACTCTCTTTTAGTAGCCATATCATCTGATCTCTGTTGTTAATTGGATAGTTTGTTATTGCTGACATTATTTTCCAAAACTGATTTCTAGGATTTGAGTAGTAAAAATTATTAACGATAGAGATTTTACTAGGAAATGAGCCAAGAATTAGTATCCGTGTATTGTTAAATACAATTGGAGCAAATGGATGCTGTTTCATCGCCTATTTCAATGCTTTTTGTAAGTTTCTTACTATCAGCATAAGCGTTGCAAATATAAATATTTTAAAGTCAAGTGATGAACCTTTGTGCATATCGTTAAATGTCTCTGTCTGTGTTGCTTGTTCGCCTAGTTGTTGCATAGATACAATATCTGGTAGATAGTAAAATGAGAACATTATTCCAGTTGCGATAACTGTAAATAAAGCAATAAATGTCCACATATCTCGTTCGCCCATTTTGTATTTGTAGCTTTCATATAGAAATGCAACAATCACGCTTAGCGTTACGGCAAATGATAGTCTAACAAAATTTTGTGTCATTATCATACCCTCTTGGTATCTGCTAAGTACTTTTTCGCCAAATATCCCCTCTGTACCAAATGTTACAGGAGCTACCACAATACCAGCATAGAGTGACGCACCAGCAACGGCTGAGAGAAATATAATATAAATCATTGTAATGTTTTTAAAAATTGGTGACATAAAAATCCTTTTATTTGTAATTACTTTATGGACAAGTCCATATTCGTTTAGAGTTCTCAGCGGACGGCTCATGGCACCTTTGGTGAATTAAAACTGGCTACGAATCCACGGTTTAATCCAGCCAAATCATCATAGAAGTGATGTAATTGTACACCACTATTTGTTAAAAATAGCTCCATGGACTCTTTTTGATCATATCCCATTTCACAAGCCAAAAACTTTACATTTTTTTGTTTTGCTAGTGTGATTATATCTTTTAGAAGTTCATCTCCTGTTGCTCCACCAAAAAGAGCATTATGTGGCTCATGGTCTTGGACATTTGATTCCAATAAAACATCATTTGCTATATATGGTGGATTGCTAACTATTAGTTCAAAATCTTCGTTAATTTCATCTAGTAGATTGGTTTGAACCAAAGTAATTTGATGTTCTAAATTAAAAAACTTTATATTTTTCCTAGCGATTGCCAATGCGTCTGCTGAAATATCTGTTGCTATAATTTTTAAATTTGGAAATTTTCGTGCCAGCACGATTGATATAGCACCACTCCCCACCCCTATTTCTGCAATACTCTTAATGTTATTTTCTAATATTATATCACTAACTTCATCAATGAGTATCTCTGTTTCTGGTCTTGGAATCAAAACACCATGCTCTACAAACAACTCTATATCATAAAAACTTACTCTATTTGTGATATATTCATATGGCTCATTTGACGCTCTTCTTTTGATTAGCCTTTCAAATTCTTTTGTATCTTCAAGCTCTTTGTGTTCATTTGTGGCTAAATAAATTCGTTCTTTTTTGAGATGATGAGCCATTAGTAGTTCGGCTTCGAAAAGTGGTCGCTCACAACTTTGTGTTAACTCTATTCTTGCCCAATCTAAAGCTTCTTTTATCTTCAATTTGACTCACCAATAAAAGTAAATATTCCATCAGTTTGCATTTTGGTATCGGTATCATTTTTATAACCTAATTTCTTTAATCTCTCAAGTATTGGTGGATGAGAATAGTAAAAGAATATATACAATGGATGTGATTTCGGAAAAGATTTATTCTCCCCTACTAGCTTTAACAGTGCAGAGACTAAATATTCACCACCACCTACGCTTGAGCCATATTTATCAGCATTGTACTCATTATGACGACTAAATAGGCTTACTATTGGCATCCATATAAATATAATTAGTGGTGCAATAAGTGACAAAAATGCTATGATAACTCCTGCAATTGGTGTGGCTTTAAGTTCAGTAAAAATCTCATTAGGCAGATGACCAATAATAAAAAATATACCAAAAAACAGTATACTCATAAGAGCAATATTTTTCCAAATATCTCCATGTTTAAAGTGACCAAGCTCATGACCTAAAACTGCTAAAAGCTCATTATGATTTAATTTTTCTATCAATGTGTCAAATAGAACGACCCTTTTACTTTTGCCTAAACCACCAAAATAAGCATTTAGTTTACCGTCTCGTTTGCTTGCATCCATCACAAAAAGCCCATTGGCTTTCATGCCTGAATTATCCATTAGTTTTTCTATCTTTTGTTTTAGTTCTAAATCTTCTAGTGGAGTAAATTTATTAAACATTGGTGCTATAATCGTAGGATATGCGAAATTAATAAGCAACACAAGCGAAATAACAACTATAAATCCATAAAACCACCAAGCTTCAAAACTACTAATAATCCAAATAAGCAAGGCCATCACACCAAGTCCAATAGTTAAAAACATTGCTATGCTTTTTATTTGATCAGTTACAAATAATTTTATTGTAGTTTTAGTAAATCCATACTTTTTGTCAATCACAAATGTTTGATATATCAAGAGTGGTAATGATACTATATAGTCTAGTGCAAAGAATCCAATTAGAAACAAAATACTAATAAGCATTGAGGAGTTAAAACCATAAGATATTATTGTATTGTATAGCAAACCAAAGCCAATTATAGACCACCACACAAACAAAAGATACTCTATAATATGACCAGTAAGTGCGAGCTTTTCTTTTGCAACCGCGTAATTTCCAGCTTCGATGTATTTTTCACTACTCATCAATACTGGTGTTTTTTGGCGTTCTGTGACAATATATCCTATTTGCATTACAGAAACATAAACTTTTATTAGTGCGTATATAGTAAATGCGATTATTAGTGCCTGCAACATCAATATCCTTTTTGTTTTGCATTCTATCAAGTTTGGCTTAAAAAGTCTTTTTTGGATATAATCCATTTCAATTAAAGGACATTCGTGGCACTAATAGATTTATTTGATATAAAAAAACAGTACAATATTAAAGTGTTGTTAGATGGTGTTAATTTTCATATTAATAGTGGTGAGCGTATAGCACTTGTTGGACAAAATGGTTGTGGAAAGTCAACATTAATGAAAATTGTTTTAGGAGCTGAAGAGCCAAGCGAAGGCAAGAGAGTAATCCAAGGTGGCATTCAAGTAGAGATGCTATCCCAGCACCCCTGCTTTAGTCCAAATATTACAGTAAAAGAAGCTATATCGCTTGAACTTGATGAGCTTCATAATGCTAGAAGAAAATATGATGAAGTTGGACTAAAATTAGCAACTGATTTTGAAAATGAAACATTACTCAAAGAACATACATTACTTTCATCATTTCTTGACCATCATAATGCTTGGAATTTGGATGACAAGATTGAAAGAGTATTGCAAGAGTTTAAACTAAAAGAGTATGAGAATAGAATCGTAGATTCACTTTCAGGTGGTGAACAGCGTCGTGTTGCATTGGCTGGACTTGTTTTGAAGAAACCTGATATTTTACTACTTGATGAGCCTACAAATCACCTTGATGTTTATATGGTTGAATTTCTTGAAGAGATGCTTTTGCGTGAGAAATTCACGCTTTTATTTGTATCACATGATAGGTATTTTATAGATACAATTGCTACAAAAGTTGTGGAGGTGGACAATCAACAGCTAGTAAGCTATAGTGGAGGGTATCAAAATTATCTACTATTAAAAGAACAAAGACTTCTCTCAATGCAAAAGAGTCATGAGAATTTATTGCAACAACTCAAGCAAGAAGAAGCATGGCTAGCACAAGGGGTGAGAGCAAGAGCCAAGCGTAATCAAGGCAGAAAAGCTAGAGTTTTTGAGCTTAGAGAAAATGCAAAAACAAACCCTACTCTTATTCGTAAAATGGTTATAGAATTAGAGCGTGAACAGAAACATTTTAATCGTGATGAGGGTGTATCTAGAAAAAAAATGCTTTTTGACATTCAAAATCTTAGCTACAATTTACCGAACAAGCCTTTGATTAATAATTTTACAACTAGAATTTTACAACATGATAAAATAGCAATAGTAGGTATAAATGGTTCTGGTAAATCTACACTTTTAAAATTAATGCTTGGAAGAATTAAGCCACTTGAGGGCACTATTGACAAAGGTGAATTTGCTATTGGATATTTTGACCAACACCGAGAAATGCTTGATGATGATAAAAATTTATTAGAAATTTTCTGTCCAAATGGTGGTGATATAATAGATGTTAATGGTAAAAATATGCATGTCTATGGATACTTAAAGAGTTTTTTGTTTCCAAAGGAGTATTTGGAACAAAAAGTAGCAATGCTTAGTGGTGGTGAGAAAAATCGTGTTGCGTTAGCTCTTTTATTTACGAAAAAAATTGACTGTTTAATATTGGATGAACCTACAAATGATTTGGATATTCAAACTATTACTATCCTAGAAGAACAGCTTATGAGCTTTAGTGGAGCAGTTATGGTTGTTTCTCATGACAGGTATTTTGTAGATAAGATAGCCTCAAAATTATTAATTTTAGATGGAAAAGGTGGAATAGAAGAGTCATGTCAAACATATAGTGATTATCTAGCCATAGAAAAAGATCTCAGAGAATTAGCCAGCATGGAATCTGAATTTAAAGAGATACAAGTCCAATCCCCAATTATCGAGAAGCAAAAAACAAAATTAAGCTATAAAGAGCAAAGAGAGTTTGATATGCTTCCTCGTGAAATTGAAGAACTGGAACTTAAACTTGATAAGCTTAATCAGTGCCTAAGTAATCCAGATTGTTATCAGCAAAAAGGTCTAAGCGAACTCACAAAAGAACTAAATGAAGCACAAAAATCTTATGACGAGAAAAGTGAAAGATATCTGGAGGTATGGGAACTTTTTGAATCGCTCTAACAAGACTACCAAGATATAGTAGCACTCCTTCTGCCCCATCTGAGTGCCTTGGCTATATCTAATCCCATATATATATCAATATGCTCAGTATATCTCTTGTTCATTTTATCTCTAACAACATATTCACCTTCCAGCCCACCTATTTTTACCTTTGAGCCGTTTGTTAGCCCATACTTTGTTATTAAATCTCTAGATACAGCTATGGTTTTTTGACCTGGAACCAGTTTATGACCCCATGCTGCTAGAAATGGGCTAGAAGATGTTTGATTTACATGTGAAGTGTATGCGGATGCTGTAACACGCAACTGTTTACCTTTGTTTTCTATGATTATAGAATCATTTTCAAGGTCACTTGCTTTGGCTTTTGCTTTTAATTTATCCATATTTGACGGTGATGGCAAGATCAATGTCTCTCTAGAAGTTAGTTTGTTGCTTATGAAACTATTATCATGTTTTTTAAATTCGCTTGTTGTTGTTTTTTTTGCCATTTTATCAAGCGTGTCCCCATGACCAATTTTGTACTCTTCATTTGATATTGAATCTACGATATCTTGACGGACGGGCATAAAAATTTCTTTACCAGCCCTTAGTTTCCCTTTTGAAATATGTGGATTAATGCTTAAAATCTCACTTTGTGCAACATTAAATCTCCTAGCAATAGCACCTACAGTGTCACCATTTTTAACAAGATAAGTACTACTATATGATTCTAATGAAGCTTTTGCAAACTTACTGACATCTAAAATATTTGATTTATTTTTATTCTCTCCTAGTCTAATAATGTCGTAATTCTTATTGTCTTCAACTATTTTATTTTTAGGCTTAATGTGAATTTCACTTTGCGTGCTTGCACTTTGATTTTCATCAATGTTTTTGACTAGTATACTTGTCTTTGTTCTATTGGCTTCAGACATTATAATTGATTTATTAATATCTCCATATGCTATACCTAGAGATAAAATTAATATAAATAATATTAACTGTTTAAATTTCAAAATATAAACCTCCTGTAGTTTATTAGACTATACTAATGTCAATATATTCTCTCCGATTGTATCTTTTTGTATAATTTTATTGTGTTTAATGGACTTTTCAAAAAGAGTATCAACAACATTAGGTACACTCTGCGACATACTCTCTTTTATCCATGAGAGTGCCTCTTTGTCGTCTTTACATTCTTTTCCTAATGCTGATGCAACCGTTGGGCTAAATTTTGTCCACTCAGCAGTTGAGTATATTACCGTGTGTAGTTTTTTGTCACTAAATTGCTCATATGCTTTTATGCAAGTAGCAGTATGAGGATCCATTAAATATCCTTTTTTGGCATATAAAGCGATTGTCTCTTTGCATTCGTCATCCGTAGAATATGATGCATCAAAATCTTCTCTAACTCTTTGTATCTCATTTTTGGTTAGTTGGTAAGTGCCATTTGTACTCAATCCATCCATAAGCTCTTTAGTTCTGGTATTACCAAACATATCAAATAGAATTCTCTCAACATTTGAGCTTTTTAGAATATCCATAGCCGGTGAAATAGTTTGAACCAGCTCCCTATTGTTTAGATTATACTCACCATTACATATCCAATCTGTTAGAATATTGTTTTGATTTGATGTAATAAGTATTTTTTCGATAGGAAGACCCATCTTTTTGGCATAATATCCACCTAATGCATTTCCAAAATTTCCACTTGGAACAACTAAATATATCTTGTCATTCATTGTAATCTTAGAATTTCTTATCAGTGTTAAATAGCTATGTATATGGTAAATTATTTGAAATATTATTCTTCCAAAATTAACTGAATTAGCTGCTGAAAGTTTGATATTTTTACTATTAAGTTTCGCTATGAAGTCGCTTGAAGCAAGTAAATCTTTTAGTGCGTTTTGAGTATCATCAAAATTACCTTCTACGCCGAAAACATGTAAGTTAGATGCATCTTCTGTGACCATCTGCAATCTTTGCACATCACTTGTGCCACCATCTGGATATAGACATACTACTTGTACATTTGATTGATTTTTGAAAGTCTCCAGTGTAGCAGGACCAGTATCGCCACTTGTCGCAGCCATTATTAGGTATTGCTCATCTCTTTTATTTGCAAGCGAAGATAGAATATATCCAAATGGTTGCAGTGCCATATCTTTGAAAGCTCTTGTTGGTCCATGATAAAGTTCGCTAACGCTACAATTCTCTTCAATTGATACTAATGGAATGGGATTTAAGGCGTCATCAAATGCATCATATCTATTTAAAGCCTCTTTTAAAATAGTATCATCTATATCTATATCGCATAATTTTAAAAAATCAAATGCCAAATCTTTATATGATGAATTAATATGAGAATGTAAAAAATCTTCACCCAATTTTGGTAATTCGCTTGGAATATATAATCCTCCAAAGCTAGCACTTGGCGATAATATAGCCTCTGAAAATGTGACACTTGTTGACCTAATGCCATCATTTCCTCTAGTCTCGATAAATCTCATAAAATCCCTTCTTATACTGTTCTTAACGCTAATTTGTTATTATAATTATACCATTTTTGCTATAAAAGATATTAAAGCTCTATACATGTCCCTATTCCACTGCTTGTCAATATCTCCAAAAGTAAGCTATGCTCTACTCTACCATCTATGATATGGGCTCTTGTCACACCACCTTTGACAGCCTCTATGCATGCATCAACCTTCGGAACCATTCCACCATGTATAGTTCCATCTGCTTTAAGCTCATGGGTTTGTGCAATATTTAGATTTGTAATTAATTTACTATTTTTATCAAGCACTCCAGCAGTATCCGTTAAAAATAAAACCTTATTTGCTTGTAACGCTATAGCAATTTTGCTTGCTGCAAGATCCGCATTTATATTAAATCCTGGGTGCCCAATCGTGGCACACGAAGCAATAGGAGCTATTACTGGTATCAGTCCATCTTCTAATATATCTTCAACAAACTCTGGGTTAACATGATCAATTACTCCAGTGTAGCCAAACTTCTCAAAATTGAGAGGAGATGCCTCCAAAAAATGTGCATCTTTGCCTGATATTCCTATCGCTTTAGCTCCTTGATTATTCAAAAGTGAAACAATCTCTTTATTTATATCCCCACTAAGTACCATTTCAACAACACGCATAACTTCTTTTGTTGTTACTCGTTGCCCATCTATAAATTCTGTACCAACACCAAGCTTAGAGAGTAAATCCGTAATGCTTTTCCCGCCACCATGCACTATAATAGGTTTTAACCCAACATAATGTAGCAATACTATATCTTGAGCAAATTGCATCTTAAGCTCATCACTTGTTTGTGCCGCACCACCATACTTTACTACTATTTTTTGATCTTTAAACTTCTTAATGTATGGCAATGCCTCCATTAATGTTTTTACAACATCTATTTGACTCTTCATTTACACCTTTCTATATATCTATTTACAGTTGATACTATGTCGCTATTTATCTCTAATTTTAGCTTGATTTTAGAGATAGGCAACTTAAAAGTATTCATCTTGACAAAATCTTTTTCGGTTACAAGTATACTATTGGCTCCACATCGCTTCATTTCTATAGCTATTTTTGCTTCATCAAAATAGGAGTGGTCCAACATATAATATCTCTCCACAACACCATTCGGTAGATATTCATCAAGTCTGCTTGGATTTGCTATTGCCGTTACTAGCAACATTTTATTTGTTAAGTTTTCAAAACTTACTTCTCTTTTAAAATCAACTTCATCTTTTAGAATTAAATCTGCTCTTTTATTCATAAACCAAAATTCCCTAAATGGACCTGATGGCATAGGAAAATAGTTTTTGATAGAATTTGGCTCCAGTATGATATCAAGTTTTTTGATTCCAAATTGATTGTGTCCATCATCAAGCAAAATAACATCAGCTCCGAGTTTTTTGGCTTTATTAATTCCATTGATTCTATTTTCACTCACTATAATAGAGGTATTTGGCAATGAATTGGCAATCAACATAGCTTCATCACCACTATTTTCAACAGTTGTTACCATATTACCATTTTTACTTACCTCAATTAATCCTCTGCTTTTTCTACCGTAACCTCTTGAAACAATAAAAATATTTTTAGCATTTATTTCTTTTGCAAGCGAGATTAAAAATGGTGTTTTACCAGTACCACCAACTATTAGATTGCCAATGCTTATTATTTGTATGTCTAAATCTTTTGGAGTTATTAAAAAATGACGAATATATGCCGTAATGCCCCAAATTAAACTAACAGGCAACAATAAAATAATTACTATCCAATGATGCCATTTTGGTGCAAACCACATTTGTTCAAAAAAATTTACCATTTACAATAAACTTATTTCATATACGATGAGGCTACTTTTTTTATGGCTTCTATCACCATGAAAACATCTTCGTTGACCATACTTGGGTATATTGGAAGTGACATTGTTTGCTGGTAAACACCAAGTGCAACAGGAAAATCAAAGACTTTTAGTGAGTACTTGGTTCTGTAGTATTCGCTAAGATGAAGTGGGACATAGTGAAGTGCTATTTCAATCCCCTCCTTGATAAGTTCTCTAGCAAAATGGTCACGATTTTTATCTATTTCAATAAAAAACTGCACTACATTTGTCTGGATACTTGCAGTTTTAATAGTTATATGCTGGACACCATTAAGTTCTTTTGTATATAAATTTGCTATTTCTCTTCTACGCTTAATATCATTTTTTAGAGATACTAATCTATCGATACATGCTAAAGCTGATATCTCATTTATACTATAATCGTAGCCGATATCCATAACATCATAGGCGTAATTAGCCTGAGAACTACTTCGTTCTAATTGATTGAAAATACCATTCGATCTTAACATTATCGCCCTCTTGTAGATTAGCTCATCATTAAGTGCCAATATTCCACCAGATAGTATATCCTTATGAATATTTGGGCTAAAAGAAAAAATAACCATATCAATACCAATATCACAAAGTTCTCTGTTTTGATATGTAGTCCCCATTGCATCAGTAGCATCAAAAATTACTTTAACATTGTATTCTTTAGCTAGTTCAATGACTTTTTGCATATCAAGAACTGCTCCACCCATACTATTTATTATTATTGCTCTTAGTTTTTTGGCATCGTTGGTTTTAAGCGTAGTTTCAAGCTTATCTAAATCCATCATGTATGTTTGGTTATCAATATCTACAAAAATAGGCTCAGCATCAAAATGTCTAACTGATTGTGGGGTAGACACAAATGAGTTTACACTACATATTATTTTATCACCTCGCTTGATATCTAACGCACACAAAGCCAGATGTAAAGCATTTATGCCACTAGAAGTTGCAACTGCAAATGGTGTATCAAAAAGCTTACAGCATTCCTTTTCTAATGATTCAATATTATTTAGTATATTTGAATTTAATTTTGTATTATCAATATTTATGTTTGCTGGTTTATAAAATGGTATTTTTTCTCTCATATGTACTCCTCTGTTTTTTTAAATAGTATCTACTAATAATTATATCAAGTTTATAAGAAAATATTAATTAAATCTTTATTTGCAGTCTGCACCACCCAATTTTATTATCTCTTCGCAACTAAATCCTGCATCTTTTCTATCCTTATTGTTTAACTGAGGTCTCTGTTTATTGAGCAGCTCATACTTCTCTAAAATATCAAAATATACACCATACTCAAGCCCATCATTATCACATAGATATTTAAACCATCTATCGCCTTTACGCACATGGTCTATCTCTTCATGCAAAATCGTCTCAAGTGCGGATATTAGCTCTTTAGTAGTGGGTTCTTTTTTTAGATTTTTCAACTTCATTATGATTTGTGGATTAACATCTAGTCCACTTGCTTCAAAGTATCTAGGCACGATTGCCATTCTTTCAATTACGCTTGTGGTTGTATTCATGCAGACATCAAATAGCCCCTGATGAACTGAAAAGTCACCATATTTATAACCAACTTTATTAAGCAAATCAATTAACATCTCAAAATGTCTAATCTCGTCAAGTGCCACCACAAGCCAATCTATTTTATATTCTATCGGCATATCTCTAAATCTATAAACAGCATCAAGAGCCAAATCAATAGCACTGTATTCTATATGGGCTATTGAATGAATAAGTGTGCCTAAGCCCAACTGGGTATCTAAATTTTTGCGTGCTGCTAACATACGAGGTTCAACAATAGTGCATATCTGGGCGAAAGAAGGCACTTTAAATACTTCTGTATCTAAATTCAAAGAATTATCAATCTCATTTTGGATACAATTCTCTAAACAAGAGAGTGTTAGTGCTTTTTTGGTATCTATGTTGATGGTACTTATTGCTAACTCTAAATTTTTATAAAATGACATAAGGTATTATAGTATATGCAGATTAAAATACAACCGATGGGACCATATCAGACAAATTGTTACATAGCAACAACCAATGATATGGATTTCATAATTGATCCAGGGGTCAATGCTACTAGCTGGGTAATGAAAAATTGCAAAAATCCAGTAGCAATCCTAAACACGCATGGACATTTTGACCATGTGTGGAGTAATGCTGAATTACAAAAAAAGCTGGGTATTCCGCTCTACACTCCAAGACAAGATGCTTTTATTCTCAAAAAAGACCCATTCAATCAAGGAACACCACCAAGTATTCCAGATTTTGAAGTAAAAGAAGATTCAACCTTAGAGATAAAAGGTGTGAAGATAAAATTCCATCATTTTCCTGGACACACACCAGGGTGCAGCGTGATAGAGATTGGACAATCTTGGTTTAGTGGCGACTTTCTATTCTCTGGCTCGATAGGAAGATGGGATTTTCCATATTCAAGTGGAAAAGATATGTTAAGTAGCCTTCATAAAGTATCAAAAATGAGTGGTGATTTCAAAATATATCCAGGACATGGGGGTCACAGTACTCTAAAGGCTGAGCTTAAAAATATACCATATTGGATTACACAAGTCAAAAGAACTATTTAGCCATTACAACAACTCATCAAACCTATTTTTGTAACTACATTTTTGGCATAGCTCTTCGGTTGCTATTTTGGCTTGAAAGCCGTCTCTAATACTCTTTGATTTATCGTATTTTAAAATATCTTCAAGTCTCTCTTTTTTCAAGTCGCCTAGATTTATTACACCTTCATAATCAAGACAACAAGGCACAATAGTCCCATCACAGAGTATTGCAATATGAGAATCAAGCCCCCCACAATAGCCATCTCCATATATCTGATTGGATAGTGATGGCCATTCGAAATAATCATCAAAATGTAAAATAATTTTTGATGCTAATCTGACTCCTTTTTTATCATTGGTATGGTCAATTTTGATTTCAAAATGATTTGCTAGTATATTAAATATTTTATTATTAAAATCATCTGCACTGCCGTGTTTATCAATATTCCAAAGTCTTAGGTTTAAAAATGGACTATCAAAATATTTTAGCTTAGTATCGCACAACTCTAAAATCGGATTAATATATTCATCAAGCGTTATTTTTTGACTGTTTTTATTGAAGCTATTAAGTGAAATATTCAGCTGTCTCACGCTTTGATGTAATAGAACTGTTGGGATATGTTTTTGCATATAAAATCCACTAGTTGTTATCATTGCTTTCATATTATATTTTTGAATGATATCAAGATAATCGCCGATATTGGATAGTACAAGTGGGTCACCCATAACATGACAAACTATTTCATTTGTAAAATGTGAGGCTTGCGAAACGATATTCTCAAAAAAATCTAGTGACATTGTTTTGTTATTTGTAGTACTTGTTGGACAAAAATCACATTGCAATCCGCAAATATTTGTTATCTCTATATAGATACGATTAAATTTCATTATTTACCTTTGTGAAATTTTATCACAAATTTTAGATTTAAGGTATAATCATAAAATATTATTTTGGAGTCTAAAAATGAAAAAAAATCTAATCATAAGTTCACTACTTGTAGCACTAAGTCTTTCCTTTGTTGCTTGTGATAAAAAGTCAAATGTCACAGAAGATTCAAAAATTGAAAATAGTAACAAAGGTGGATTAAATCTTGTCTCAGGTAAGGCAAATATACTTTTTGTGACAAGTGATCATTGTGGCTCGTGTGAAGAGCTAAAAAAGATAATGAAACATAGTAAAATTAGTGCTATTTTAGAAAAAGATTTTAATATTATCTATATAGATGTTAACAATTTGCAAAATCTTCCAGCCCATCTGGAGGCACCATATGGCACACCTACTTTGTATTTTGTGGATGCTAGTGGAGCTAAATTAATTGACACAATGGTTGGATTAAAAGAAGAGAGCGAATTTGAGTCAATTTTAACTAGTGCAGCAGATGCATATATAGCAAAATATCCTAATGCAAAATAGTTTACCAAAAATATTATCCGTTAATGGAACATTTGAAGACGACAGGTTTGCCATAACTGATGTTAATATTTTACAAATAGAAACTCTTGATAGCATTGATGGGTTTGATTACATAATTATTACTGGAGGAGATGGTGCCATACGACGCACTCTAAAGTGCATAAATGAAAGGTTTGGACTATTAAATACACCGCTTGTGATTCTAAATCCAACAGGTTCATTTAATGTAGTATCGAAATATTATAGGATTGAAAACTTTGGGTTAATAATTGAAAAAATAGCAACCCTTCAAGAGCTAAAAACAGCAATAGTACCAGTATATGCAATCGATAAAAAGATTTTTTTATTCTCAGCTGGTAATTCTGGAGATGTTGCACATATTTTCATATCAGAGGTATTGAGGTTTGGTTATCTGCAATCAGGAGCATTGAGATATCTATTGTCAGTACTTATTATGTTGCCATTTCATCTTCTAGTTACCCCATTTTTACTTTTCTCAAAAAGAAGATTTTTTATATTTACTCCATTTGGATTTTTTAATAAGTTTTTAAATATTTATGGACGAATTGATGATGATATAGAGATAGATTTAGAAAATGAATATAATGTTCTTGAGTTCGATGGTGATATCAGTGTAGTAAAAAAACGAAAAATAACTATCAAAAAAATAGGAAATATCAATATTATAGCCAGTTAGAGACCTCTATAATACTCACAAACTCTACTATCTACATTTATCATCTTTTTAAGATAAAGCTCAAAATCTCCTCTATTGAAATCAATTGATAGCATATTTGGACTTATTGCTCTTGAGAGTGCAACATAGAGCTGGCTTGGTGCAAAAATATTATCTAGATTACACACAAGCCTATCTATGCTCATGCCTTGGGATTTATGAATAGTAATTGCATATGCCAGTCTAAGTGGAAATTGAGACAAGGTTGCTAAAGTGCTTGATTCAAGCTTACCATTTTTGTCTAGATGTATCTCTGTAAGCTCAAATAGATGAGGCTCGACCCTAACTATTTTGTCACTCTTTTCAACCAATATAAACTCATCATTTATCTCTTTTACGATTCCATGCTCTCCATTGGCGAATTTACCCCATTTATTTACACAAAAAAGAACAGGTGCACCTACTTTTAAGGCTAAAATATCCGAAACAGGAAGCATATTTTTCCAGCTAACAACTCGCCTCTCATCAATTTTTTGCAATTGCTTAGTCATAGATATTAAAACCTCTTCTTTGCCATAAAGAGCCACAAGCTTTTCTCTATTCATGCTATCCACCTCGGCGTTTCTTCCGAAGAGATATGTTGAATTTTCGCTTATATTATTATTTTTTATCTCTAGCAGATATTTAGTTACTTCATCGTCACATATACCTTGGCGTATTTTTGATAAAATTTGAGTGAATTGCAAATCATTAGTTCTATGCATTTGTGTTAACTCGATTACAACAGGGGCAAACGAAGCCCAAGCATCACTTTCAAAAGCATAGAGTCTATCACTAAATAAGCCATTATCTATGCCACTGTTTTTTTGGATTGGTGGAAGTTGGTAAAAGTCTCCTACGAACAATATTTGACCTTTATATTTCATTTTACCAAGGCGATAATAAATCATATCAAGCACACTACTACTAACCATGGATATCTCATCAATGATTATAAGTTCAGTTGCATCAAGTATTTCACTAAGCTCTTTTAGACGACTTTTAGACCTTTTGTCGCCACTACTAAGAGCCTCTAGGCTGTCACTAATACCAAATACAAAAAAACTATGTAGAGTAACTCCACCAATAGCAACTGCACTTACTCCTGTCGAGCCTAGTGCCACTACACCTTTTCCAGCTTTTTTATATTCATTGATTATTTGATTAGTGGTGTAGCTTTTACCTACCCCTGCCCCACCTGTTAAAAATACATTATCGCTCTCTAGCCTATCGCATACTTTTTGAAAATCTAAACTCATAACCATCCAGCCTTGTCTATTATGGCATTTTGACACTCTGTTGATATATTTTGACCATTTCGTATAGCCGACGACAAACTGTTGTCGTTGCCTATGCTAAGTCTTATTTCTGTCAGCAGCCCATCTTTGCATATCATACTTATTTTTTGTGAAGCACCTGCTCCAAATGATAAATTAGCCAAATTTCGTACTTCATTTATGGAAATTTGTTTACCAATATTTGAGTTGATATACTTTGCTAATTTTGAATTGCTAAACTCATTAGTCATTTTTGTTGCCTTTGTAAAATATTCCACACTATTCATTCCACTACAAGTTCCATGTTTGTACCATTCGTGATTATGCAGTCCAGAAGCTATCGCTGGCATAACATTGGCTAAATCTTTAGTATTTTTTATAGATAGCCCAATGCCTGGCATTTTAGACCATTGTTTGTTTTTGTCCATACCTACTATTTTCTTAGCAACACCACAATATGCTAGATTTTTAGGTTGTGGCCATAAGCCATGAAGTACAAAGCCATACTCTTTGTTACCAAACAAGCCCCTTTTGCATTCCACTTTATTTCTATGTGTTTCGCAAAAACCATTGTGCCAACTAAGAGCTAGAAGTGATTGTTTCGGCTGAATGCTATATGGTGTGCCATGAGTTGGCTTTATTTGTTTCTTGTTGGGAACTAAAGACTCTCTGTTTTGATTTAGAAAGCACTCTTTTTTTACCCATCTTCCACTTGGGTTAGCTGAGGGTATCTGAATATATAAACTTTCTGGCTTATGGTCTAGAATTTTATATTTTGTCCTAGGAGTAGTTGATATATTGCCACTGTTTTTTGTAGCTTTAAGATTGTTAGTTGCCTCGCATTCTTTTGATGAGACAACAAACTCATCACAAAACACAAAACTTGAAACAATCATTATTAGCATTATTATTCTCATAAATTCCCTAATTTTTAATTTATTGTATTATACTTAGCTAAACTATATTTTGACCAAAAAAAGAGCATTATGATATTTAAAGATTTTACTTTTATGAATAACTTATCTATTGAAGAATATAGCAAATTTTTTGGTGATAAAATAAAACAACCAAGCAAAAATATAAATCATCGCTCCAACATGATGCTAAATCCCTTAAATTTAAAGCACTTAAACTCAATGGATAAAAATAGTGCCGATGTTATTACTATAAATTTAGAAGATGCCATAGCACCATCACGAAAAAAAGAGGCACTTTACAATACAGCCATGTTCTTATCCCACCTAGAAAATTCAAATAGTACCATTGTTGTGCGAATAAATCCCTTAGAATTAGGTGGAATTGAGGAGATAAAAATGCTTAATAAATTTGGATTTGACGCATATAGAATTCCAAAAGTTAAGAATGGCAATGATGTAGCAATGGCACTAGAGTTGATTGATGAAAATAAAGAGTTACATCTTTCATTAGAAACAAAAGAGGCATTTAACAATATATTGTCTCTAAAAATTGATGCTAGAGTAAGCACTGCTAACCTTGGTATTTTAGATTTATTAGTATCTCTTGGACTCCCGCAATCACTAGTTACACATCACAATCCAACCATTGATTATATACTAGCAAAATTCTTAATAGAGTGCAAAAGTGCAGATATATTGCCTGTTTCTTTTATGTTTCAAGAATATGAAAATATAGTAGATTTTAGAAAATGGTGTGAATTAGAGAGACAAATGGGCTTTGTCAGCAAAGCATGCATGGGTCCGAAACAAGTCGAGATAGCCAATGAAATATTTTCAGCAAATAAAGATGAGTTGCAAAGAGCTAAAGATATTAAAAAGCTTTTTGAGGATAGTTCGCTTATGGGAATAAATGGATTTATGAGTGATAAATATGGTTTTATAGATGAACCTATCTATAAAGATGCTTTAAATATATTGGGTAGATTTTAGAAATACTTTTTTATGTGGCAAAAGCCACATAGATTATAAAGCTTCGCTATCTTCCTCGCCAGTTCTGATTCTGATAACATGTGAGATGTCACTAACAAATATTTTACCGTCACCTATTTTTCCAGTTTTGGCTGCATTTGTTATTGCATCTATGGCTATTTTTTCATACTCATCGCTACTTACAACAATTTCAATTTTAATCTTTGGTATAAACTCAACCACATATTCAGCACCACGATATAGCTCAGAGTGACCTTGTTGTCTACCGTACCCTTTTACTTCACTAACTGTTAGTCCAGTAATACCTGCCGCTACTAACGCTTCTTTAACTTCTTCGAGTTTAAACGGTTTGATAATTGCTTCAATTTTTTTCAAAATATATCCTTTTATTGTATTGTTAATATTATATGCAAGAACCCATTAAAGGTTCATTACTTTCTCGCCATGAATGGCATCATCTAGTCCACTTTCTTCAGATTCAGCGTCAACTCTGCCACCACCACTCAATAGTGAAGAAACATAATATACAACTATAGTCCCAACAAGCGCGTATAGCCCTACGACTAATACTGATTCGAGTTGTACCATTATTTGACCCATTCTATCGTTTGCATCTTTAAGCGGTCCAGCCCACAAAAGATTTTTATCATTAAGGGCAAATATGGCTACTGCTATAGCACCCCAAAGACCAGCAAGGAAGTGAACACCAAATGCATCAAGGCTATCATCGTATCCCAATTTCTTTTTCAAAACTGAAACGCCAAAGAATCCTATTAATGTACCAACACTACCAATTATAAATGCACCACTAACACCCACAAAACCAGCAGCTGGTGTGATTGAAACAAGTCCTGCAATTGCTCCAGTTGCAGCACCGAGTAGTGTAGGTTTTTTGTACACTATTTGCTCAACAACTACCCATGTAACTGCTCCAACCGCTGCTGCGATAGTAGTTGTTAGCATTGCTACACCTGCTATTGTACTGGCACCAAATGCGCTCCCAGCATTAAATCCATACCAGCCAAACCATAGAAGTCCAGCTCCAACTGCTGTAAGTAAAACACTCATAGGTTTCATAGCTACCTTACCATATCCAGTTCTTTTGCCAACCAATAATGCAAGTACTAATCCGGCAAGACCGCCATTCATATGAACAACCGTACCACCAGCAAAGTCTAAAGCACCCTCGTCAAACAAGAAGCCACCACCCCAAACCATATGAGCTATTGGAGCATAAACTATAAGAGTCCATAGTGCTACAAAAATTGCCCATGTTGAGAATTTCATTCGCTCAATCACTGCACCAGCTGCAATAGCTACTGTAATAGCTGCGAAAGTTCCTTGAAACACAACAAATACAAACTTAGGATATAGCCCTGGTGCTGATGGTGCTAAATCTGTCCAGCTAATTCCACTAAGCATAATGTTTCCAAATCCACCAATAATTTTCATCATTGCACCTTCTGTAACTCCAAATGCTATTGAATATCCAGCTATAATCCACACTATAAAGCTAATTGCAAATGCTCCAAATACCATTGCATATGTATTAAGAACATTCTTACTGCGTGTCATTCCTCCATAAAATAGTGCCAAGCCAACTGGTGTCATTAGCATTACCATAGCTGTCGCCATAAGCATCCACGCAGTATCGCCACTATTTAATACAGGTGCAGCAGTTGCATTTTGATCTGCAAATGCTACGCCTGATAACAATAGTGCAAATGCGACTAGTGATATTTTTCTCATTTTAAATCCTTTATTTTAATTTACAAAGTAATATTATCAGTAATATGATATAAAAACATTACTTTATTGATTAAAAAATAGGCACTTACATCATTAATGGTATTTGTAATTTTATTGTATCGTATTTAAAAATAGAGGTAATATGTGTTTGGTTTATCATAGTCATAATTTCATCATCATACTCACTATTACGACTTGGAGCTTTTACTATTAACTCTATAATCTGATATTTTTTATCATTAATCATAATATATTCACCAAAAAGTAGTTTTAGTTTTATGTCAATTTTATCTGTAGTAACAAATGATGTAAATGTTTTTCTAAGTATTTTTGAGAAGCTGTTTTGGTCAAGTTTAAATTGTGGTAGCTCTTGATCGGCTAGTAGTGATATGGTGGCATTACTTTGCATCTGAAACATAGCAAGGTTTGCTTCAAGTAATAAATTAATATCAGACAAAACCAAAGATTCACTGTTAATGTCCATCTTGGATGTTGTCAATGGTCTGCTATAAAGCCTTAAATATATCTGTTCATCACATTCATATCCAACCATTATGGAGTAAAATTTAAAATTATCAAATTCGAGTTCATGAAGAGTATTTTTATGTCCGAAAGACTGAGGTGCATATGTCAATGCAATGTCATATAATGTTTTTGTCTGCGCATAGCAAAGCAATATCTCAGCAGCACCGTTGAGATATTTAATATTTCCATTTGCTCCAAATAGAATGAATGGATTTGTGTCATTCTCCACAAATAATCTATAGTCAATTAATTCCAAGTTCATTTATCTTTTTCCTAAGTGTGTTTCTATTAATACCAAGTATACTTGATAATTTGAGTTGTGAGCCAAATTTATCCAAACCAGACTCTATTAATGGGCGTTCAAAAATAGGTAAAAATTTACTATAATCATTGTTCCCGCCCAACTCATGACCAAAGTACTTATATAATATTTTTTTCATATCATCTATTGTTATACTACTATATATATAGTGTAGCAAAATAGCTTTATTGAGTGATTTGGTGTTACTTGATAAATCAGTAGCATTTGGAATATATTTTGGAACATCATCTAATTCAAATATAGATTGTGCTTTTTTTGAAAATTTTTCATTTAAATATTCTACATCTTCAGGTCTTTCAATTAGTGACGGAACGGTATATATAAACGAAAATATTGAATCCATGTGAGCCGTTGTATTTGTCGTATCGCTTATAGCTATTATCTTTTTTCCATTAAAATCTGAAGCATCATAGTCTCCATATATATTAAAATTATAAATTATAATCTCATTATGAGTCATAATGGCATTCTTGAGTGCTTTAGTATCACTTCCGTCAACCCAATGTGTATTGGGAAAGATAGACTTTAGAAGAGTTTTTTTTCCAATATTTGGCTCACCAATAACCAAAGAAGAGACAAAAAGAGACTTACTAAGCTCAAGTCCTTTTATGACATAGCTAAGCTTTTGCGATGAAGTGCAAAACAATATTTCCCCTTTATGTATACAGAATAACCAATCTATTTGATTAAAAAATCATCAATATATAATTAAGATATTGTAGCAAAAATATGTTAAAATAATAAAATATAAAAAAAAGGTACTTAAATAAAACAGAAATTAAAAGAGTTTTGCAAAAACTATCCAGACTTAGACTTTGAGAGATTGATTGATTACTTTTCTTTTTTTGGTGGAATTCCATTAAATATAGATTTAAGTGTAGATATTTTCGAATATGTAAGAGATTATTTTATGCCGCATATTTTATCTTTTGAGCAAAATATAAAGCCGTCATATATACTAGATAGTCCATATCATGAGCTTTTAATTGCTGTAGCAAAAGGAGATGGAAAGATTTTTGGAGGAGTAAAAAAAGCTCGTATTAGTGAAAGCCTTGGAGAAGAATTAGTCCAGCAACTTTGTGACTTGGATATTATATATTTAGAAGAGTCTAGAGAGATGCTACTTGGATTAGTTGAAGGTCAACATAAAAGCTATCGAATGCAAGCAAAAATTAGATTTAAGATACCTTTTTATAGATTTTGGTTTGGCTTTATAGAGCCTTTTAGAGATGAGATTGTCAAAGGCAATTATAATAAAGCTATGGATTATCTCTTGGCACACCATGAGCGACTTCGTAGCTTGATATATGAACAACTCTCAAATGAAATGTTAATTGATTTTTTTAGTGAAAATAATACAAGAATAGTATCCTCTGGAAGTTACTGGGATAGAAATAATGAATTTGACATTATAGCAATAACATCAAATAACGAAATAATCATAGCTGAATGCAAATATAAAGATAGAAAAGTATGTAGAAATGAGCTGGGAAAATTAAAGTTTAAAGCAGAGCAATCAAATCTAAATGTATCACATTGGGTTCTGTTTTCAAAAGATGGATTTTCAAATGAACTATTACACCATAAAGAATCTCGTTTAAGCGTTTTTGATATAAAAGATATGCAAAAATGGCTTCTAGGCTAATCTCTACCTTTTTTTATTGCACCTTTATGATCATCAAAATTACTTGTAAAAGTATGAACTCCAGAAGAATTTTTCACAAAATATAAGTAATCTGTTTTAGCTGGATTTAGTGCTGCCTCAATAGCTTCTTTTTCAACTGAGCCAATTGGTGATATTGGTAATCCATTATTTTTGTATGTATTAAAACTACTATCGTCCTCTCTTATTCGTTCAGCTGTAACTGCTACATGAGAGTATTTGCCATAATTTAATGTTCCATCCATTTGCAATCTCATATTTTTAGCTAAACGGTTATAAATTACTGATGCTATGACAGGCATCTCTTTAATATTTGCTGACTCTTTTTGAACAATAGATGCTATAGTTAATATTCGTTGCCATTTGACCTTATCGTAAGATCCAATTTTTTCAGTTGCCATTTTCTCATAATCTTTTTCTGTAAGATTAACCATTAGTTCTACAACATTTTCCTCGCTCATTCCAGTTGACACAAAGTAAGTATCTGGTTTTATTCCACCCTCTGGATAAGGGGATAACTTTTTATATTCTATCATTAATTTTTCACTATTTAAATTAAGTTTTGTGGCAACATTGTCAAAAAATATTTCAAGTGTTTCCCCTGGAATAAGCATAATTTTCTCTTGCTGATGTGTACTTGATAGTTCAGTAATTTGTCGTAAAAAATCCATCCTATTGATAGTAGTTTTGCCTTTAAAGTCTATGATACCAATCTTTGGTTCACCGATGACATACAGAAGATATTTATCTATTGTACCAACATCGTAGCCTTGTATTTTCAAATCATCTATTATTACTTTTATACCGCCTGATTTTATTTTTGCATCATCGTGAGTCGCAATATTCATATTCGCATAATAAATAATATATGTAAAAAATATTCCAATTAATACAAGCAAGCTATAAATATATTTTTTATACTTATTTGCAATATTGCTTCTTTGTTTTTTCTTTCTTCTTTTTCTACTATTTCTACTGTTTTTATTCATCTTATTCATTTCTTAGTGCCATTATTGGATCGGTTTGTGAAGCCTTTTTTGCTGGATACAATGATGATAAAACTACTATAATTATGGTACCAATCAGTATCATTCCATAATCAAACATAGTAATCTCTATTGGCAATTTAGTAGTGCCATATACATCAACTGGTAGTGATATTATATCAAAGGTCTGAAGAATGTATTTACCAAGAAGTCCCATTATAGAGCCAACTATTACACCAGCTCCACCTATTATTATACCAAGTCTAAAAAATATAGCCTTAATTTCACCGCTAGTTGCACCTAGTGTTCTTAAAAGTGCTATTTCACTTCGTCTACTCATAACAGTCATTAGCAAGGAAGATATAATATTTAGTGATGCTATGAGAATAATTAGCAACAAAACCAAAAACAGTGCTTTCTTTTCCATCTCCATAGCTGCAAAAAAGTTTCCATTTTGCTCCCACCAGCCTTCTATCGCTACACCTTCAGGCAAAAGAGACTCTATTTGTTTAATTTGTTTCATTGGATCTTTTGCATAAACATGTACACCATCATAATTACCATGTTCTCGTCCCAAAAGCCTCTCAAAAGCATCTAAAGTTGTATATGCAATAGCTTTATCGTATGCTTTTAAACCACTCTTAAATGTTCCATCTACTCTAAATCTCTTTTGAAGAGGCATTGTTCCAAAACCAACTGCTTGTTGCTCTGAAAAATAGATTGTTAATTTTTGATTCTTGGCTGTTTGCATATCTTTGGATAACTCGTCTCCAATTATAATATCAAATGGTGATTTCAATGTTGCATTACTATCCTTAAATACACTGTTAATAGCTCCCTCTTTTTGAGGATCTATACCATACAGTAGTGTGCCTTGAATAGCATCATTATTTTTAGCAATTACTTGAGTTGTATAATAAGGACTAAATTTTAAATCTGGAAATTTTTGTTTTAGTGTAGAGATAAGATTATCATTTAGAGCATTTGGAGCAAAAGAGAGTATCGTAAGTGGATAATTCATTACAAATAGTTTTTTTTCAAATTCTTTTTGTGTTCCATTCATAATACCCATGGCAAGCATAAGAACCATTACGCCAGCCGAAATGCCTAAAAATGCCAATAGTGCAGAGATAAATATAAATGGATTTTCTTTATCATATCGCAAGTAGTGTTTTAATATAAAATTAACTACTTTTGTATTAAACTCTTTAGCCATTATGCTAATAAACCTTTTTTGGGACCACTCTCGCCACAACACTCTTTATATTTTTTGCCACTTCCACATGGACATGGGTCATTTCGTTTTGGTTTTTTAAATACAATATTATTATCAGTAGTGTGAGCTTCTTTACTCTCTAGCTCATCTTTTATGGCTTCAACTACTTGATGCTCTGCTTCTGGGGTATCAAAGTTAAATCTAACAATTTGAAGCACTTTAACAGCCTCATATTTTATCCTTGAAGTTAATTCAGAGAAGAGTTTATAACTATCTTGCTTATATTCTGTAAGTGGGTCTTTTTGATTATATCCTCTCAGCCCTATGCCTGTTTTTAGAATATCCATTTCATATAAATGCTCTCTCCACTGCGGGTCAAGAACTTGTAGATATAAAACTCTCTCTATTTCATCTCTTTGCTCAATAGATAAAGGTTCCATTTTTGCTTCATAATCAATGTGTATCACATCTGATATGATTTTATACAATTCTTCATTAGACCTACTTTGCAACACTTCAATTGGAATGACTATAGCAAGCTCTTCTTGCATTAAAAGTTGTAATTTATTTGTATCAAAATCTTCTGTGTTGCCACCTTCATAAATCTCACATTCACCCAAAAGATACTCTATGTATTCTATTCTATTTTCTTCAATTTTTGATGTTATATCAAATGATTGATCTAAAAGTTGGTTTCTGAAAGCATAAATTGCTTTTCTTTGGTGATTTGCAACATCATCGTATTCAAGAACATGTTTTCTAGACTCATAGTGCATATTTTCAACTTTTTTCTGTGCTTTTTCTACGCTTCTTGTCACTAATTTTGAATCTATGAATTCTCCATCTTCAACACCAAGTTTTGACATAATGTTTCTGATTTTATCCCCACCAAATATTCTAAGTAGACTATCATCCAAACTTAAATAAAACTGGCTTTCACCAGGATCCCCTTGTCTACCACTTCTACCTCTAAGTTGGTTATCTATTCTTCTACTCTCATGTCTCTCGGTACCTAGAATATATAAACCACCCAATGCTCTAACTTCATCATCTATCTTTATATCAACACCACGACCAGCCATATTAGTAGCCACAGTAACTGCACCCTTTTGACCAGCTTGTGAGATTATTTGAGCTTCATGTTCATGATTTTTAGCATTTAATATATTATGTGGTATTTTCTCATTTTTTAGATACTCATGTACCATTTCACTTTTTTCGATTGAAGCTGTTCCAATTAGTACAGGTTGACCTTTAGTGTGAAGTTCTTTAATTTTCTTAGCTACTGCTTGAAGTTTCTCTCTCTCAGTATTGTATATAAGGTCATTTTTATCAATTCTCATAACAGGAATATTGGTAGGAATAGATACAACATCAAGTGAATATATTTGAGAAAATTCGCTTGCTTCAGTTTGCGCCGTACCAGTCATTCCACAAAGGTTATCATATAATCTAAAATAGTTTTGATATGTAATCTCAGCTAGTGTTTGACTCTCGTCTTGTATGCGAACACCCTCTTTTGCTTCTATTGCTTGATGCAGTCCCTCGCTGTATCTTCTGCCATCACTAAGTCTGCCTGTAAATTCATCAACAATTATTACTTCATTGTCTTTGACTACATAATCAATATCTTTTACGAAAAGATAGTTAGCCTTCAATGCCTGATCTAAATGGTGAGCTAGTGATGCATTTTCTATACTATACAGATTGTCAACACTAAAAAGCTCTTGAGCCTTATTTAAACCTTCTTCTGTGGTTACAATTACTTTACTTTTTTCATCGACTATAAAGTCGCCCGTTGTTTTCTCGTCTTCACCAGCTTTTTTAGGTAGTTTTTCGCCTTTTATCATTTGTAATGCTATCTCATTTGCTAAACCATAGTATTGCTGATCTCTTTGCGTAGGACCTGAAATAATAAGTGGCGTTCTAGCTTCATCAATTAAAATAGAATCTACTTCATCTACTATGGCATAGCTATGTTCTCTCTGGACTTTTTCCTCGGCTCTAACTTTCATATTATCACGCAAATAATCAAAGCCATATTCATTATTTGTGCCATATGTAATATCTGCACTATATTGAGCTTTTCTACTCTCCTCGTCGTATATATCAGCAGTAATGCATCCAACACTATAGCCCAAAAATTCATATAGTTTACTCATCTCGCTAGAGTCTCTTTTTGCCAAATAGTCATTTACTGTTACTATATGTACACCCTTTCCACTCATAGCACCAAGCACAACTGCGAGTGTAGCAACCAGAGTCTTACCTTCGCCTGTTTTCATCTCTGCTATATTGCCCTGATGAAGAACCATACCACCCACCAATTGAACATCAAAATGACGCATACCAAGAGTTCTACTACTGGCTTCTCTGGTAATAGCAAATGAGTCATTAAGGACATCATCTAAAGTTTTGATGCCACTTGTCACCTCTTCTCTTAGTTGTGCAAATGATGCTTTCAGCTCAACATCACTCATTGCTTTATATTGCGACTCAAGAACATTTATTTTTTGTGCTTGTTTTAGAAGTTTTTTAACTAGTTTATCGTTTTGTGTTCCAAAAATTTTTTTAAAGAGAGTTATCATAATTCATATATGCCTAAAAGTAATTTTCTATTCGTTAAAATAGATTATGAGAAGTATTTTACCCAAAAAATGTAAAATTTTCATCTCATTACAGATAACTACACAATTAAATGTAATAATTATAATTATCTGAAATGAAAGTGTGTTTTGGATATATTGCAAAAAAAGAAATTACAGGAGATATGCTTGAAAAAGATATTATTAACATTATTAGGTTTTATGACCATATCAAACGCCATAGCATTAGAGCTACCAATCTCGTTTACATCAAAGTTTTCACAAACCATAACGACCCCATCAAAAAAAACCATCATCTATAATGGAGATGTAAGTTATAATTCACCATCATTACTAAAGTGGAGCTATAGTTCACCAACAAAAAAAGAAGTATGCACAGATAGCAAATTAGTACTTGTAGTGGATCATCATCTTGAACAAGTGTCAATGTTTAAAATTACAAAAGGATTTAATCTTCCAGCTGTGATAAAATCAGCAAAATCTGTTGGAAATGGTGAATTCGTGGCCCAACATGATAATAAAAAATTTTATATACGCACAATTAGCAACAATCAGCTTAGTCAAATATCATATATAGATGAGCTTGACAATAAAGTGGTAGTTAATTTTAATAATATTAAATATTTAAAAACTCCCATAAATAGTAGCAAACTAAAGTGCAACTATCCATCAACCTATGACATTATCGAAGGATAGAGTGCTTTTATTTCATTGTGGTATAATTGCGATTATATAAAAGAACTAAGGATTTTTCGTGATTTCAGCAGTAAACTTAACACAGAGATATGGTAAAAGAGTATTATTTGATAAAATCAATATAACACTTGATGCAGGGAAGAGATATGGACTAATTGGTGCTAATGGTGCTGGAAAGTCTACATTTTTAAAGATTTTATCTGGTGAACTTGAGCAAACAGATGGTGAAGTTCAACTTCAGGCTGGTGTGAAACTAGGAGTTCTAAGTCAAAATCAATATGCATTTGAAGATTACACTCTCAAAGACGCAGTGTTATATGGAAATAAAAAACTATTTGATGCCACAAAAGAGAAAGAAAAGCTTTACATGGAAGGTGACTTTGAGAGTGACGAAGTAAATAACCGTTTAGCTGAACTGGAGATGATATGTGCCGATGAAGACCCAACATATGAGTCTGATGTTAGAATAGAGAAGCTACTAGAATCGCTTGGTTTTCCAGCGTCTGAACATGATAGCCTTATGAGTTCACTTACTGGTGGAGATAAATTCAAAATTCTACTAGCTCAAGTTTTGTTTTTAAAACCTGATGTATTACTACTTGATGAGCCTACGAATAACCTTGATATTGAGACAATCAGTTGGCTAGAAGATGAGCTAAAAAGACACGAGGGAACCCTGCTCGTTATTTCTCACGATAGACATTTTATTAATGGTGTTGTTACACATATTCTAGATCTTGATTTCGCTCAAATTAGAGAGTTTGTTGGGACATATGATGATTGGTATATTGCTGCAACTCTTATCAGTAAACAAGCTCAAACAGATAGAGCAAAAGGGCTAAAAGAAAAAGATGAATTAGAGAAGTTCATAGCTAGATTTAGTGCTAATGCTTCAAAAGCGAAACAAGCTACAAGTCGTCAGAAGCAACTAGATAAACTTGAAATACAAGAGGTTAAACTCTCTAGTCGTCGAGACCCATCAATTGTCTTTAGACCACATAGAGATATTGGTAATGAGGTTTTAGATATTGAAAATCTTTCCCATAGCTATGATGGTAATGCTGTACTACAAAATATAAATATAAAAGTCAAAAAAGGCGATAAAATAGCCCTTATTGGTGGAAATGGTGTAGGGAAAACTACACTATTGCGGATTTTAATGGGAGAGATAGTGCCTACGAGTGGTAAATTCGTATGGGGACAAACAATCTCATATACATATTTTCCTCAAAATACAACTGATATTGTTACAGGTGAAGATGTATTGCCACAATGGCTACAAGGTCATGATCCAAAATGGCATATTGATGATATTAGAAAATGTTTAGGGCGAATGCTATTCACAGGCGAAGAACAAACCAAAAAAATATCGGCTTGTAGTGGTGGAGAAAAACACCGCTTGATGATTAGTAAAATGATGATGGACAGTGCAAATTTTCTAGTACTCGATGAGCCTAATAATCACCTTGATCTTGAAGCTATTATATCACTCGGTGAGGCATTGCATGAGTACCAAGGTGGTGTTATATGTGTTACTCATGACCGTGAGCTTATTGATTCATTTGCAAATCGTATTATTAAGCTAAATAGTGATGGAAGCATGATAGATTTCGAAGGTGACTACGAGGCATTTATTGAGGCACACGGACACTAAGAAAAGGTTTTATAATGGCAAAATATTTCTTATTTGATACAGAAACCACTGGCAATAAAGATCAAGATCGAATAATACAAGTTGGTGGTGTTTTAGTACATAGCAAAAACAATATAGAGGTTTTTGATGAACTATGTAGTTGTGATGTGCCTATCTCTATTGAAGCGATGGCGGTACACCACATAACGCCTGAAATGATAGAATTCAAGCCACCATTTGCGGAGACTAATTTCCACACAAAACTCGTTGAGAATAATTTAGCTCAAAATTATTTAATAGCTCACAATATTTCATTTGATGCAGGCATGCTTCAAAAAGAGGGTTTTGTTAATAATTATACCATTATTGATACTCTTAGATGTGCAAAACACATTTTGCCTGATGAGCAATCTCATGCGTTGCAATATTTGAGATATTCTCTTGGTTTATATTCAGATGAACAAAATGAATGTGATACGCTAAATGTGACAATCAAAGCACATGATGCAATAGGAGATGTAGTGGTAATGAAGCTACTACTTAGTAGACTCGTAAAAGAGCTTAGAGCAAAAAATGTAAACTCAAACCCCATGGAAGAGCTAGCAAGACTAACTCTTACGCCAGTACTTATTGATATGTTTAAGTTTGGAAAGCATAAAGGTCGAAAAGTATCAGAAATTG
>DZCE01000130.1 GCA_022736375.1 Arcobacter nitrofigilis
CCTCCTGTTACTACATTCTCATCTGAGATGGCAACAGAATTGACCCAATCAGTATGACCACTAAGAGTCTTTAACTCTTTACCGCTTTTGATATCCCATATCTTTGCGGTTTTATCCTTGCTTCCTGTTACTACATAATCACCCAAGATGGCAACAGACATAACCATACCACTATGACCACTAAGAGTCTTTAACTTTTTACCACTTTTGATATCCCATATCTTTGCAGTATTATCATAGCCTCCTGTTACTACATAATCACCCAAGATGGCAACAGATATACTATCAGTACCACCATGTCCACTAAGAGTTTTTAACTCTTTACCACTTTTGATATCCCATATCTTTGCAGTATTATCATAGCTTCCTGTTACTACATTCTCATCTGAGATGGCAACAGAATTGACCCAAGCAGTATGACCACTAAGAGTCTTTAACTCTTTACCACTTTTGATATCCCATATCTTTGCGGTTTTATCCATGCTTCCTGTTACTACATAATCACCCAAGATGGCAACAGACATAACCGTACCACTATGACCACTAAGAGTCTTTAACTCTTTACCGCTTTTGATATCCCATATCTTTGCATTATCATTACTTCCTGTTACTACATAATCGCCAGATATGGCAACAGATATGCCTCCATTACCACTAAGCCCCATCTGTACAAACGGTTTTCCAATCTCATTTGCCAAAAGTGCGTAGGTGAGTGCCACCATCATCAAAATTATCTTTTTCATCTTTTATCTTTCCTTTATGTGTGTAATTGTAGGGGTTCAAAATCTTGAACCCCTGCGGTTGCCCAAAAAAATATAATCATTCAAGTGTTATCCATACCTCATATTTATCGCTCTTATCCATACCAAGAGTTTATGCCACATCTCTTTTAAAAGGGTTTTTCCGTCCATAAATTGGAATATCGCCCATGGAATAACCCAATTTAACCAAGTTTGTGTATAAACCAGCAAAAGTATCGAAAGGAGATAGAAGATAAACGCCATAAAAGTCAAGACTATCAAATATTGAAAAGGCTCACCCTTAACACCCATCTTTTGTAAAAGTTTTGGTGTGTAAAACGATATAAGCATAAAGAGCGTAAAATAGATAGCGACACTTATCCATGGATTGAGCATTTTGATATATCCATCAGCATAATATCGTGTGGCAATGGCATTTGCTACTACAAAAATACCTGAAATCCTACCAGACGGGGTTATATGTGAATCGCCTGAAGCCTCATAATCTGCTCCTATAAGCACAATAGAGTCTTTAAAATCTTCTGTTATAAGCCCTTTATCGGTATTTAGCTCATTCGCAGAGTAAGCAGTCATATTATTCCAATTAAAGAGGTACTCGTCACTCATATCTTTATAAAGGATTCGGTAGGTAAAATAACTATTGAAATCAATAGTTTTAGGCATTGGGCAGATAAAATTATCATTGGTGGCTATATCTTTGGAACTAATAGCAATGGAGAGATTTGGTATTGCTTTATTGCCTTGACAAATATAGGGTTTATAACCTCTTTCTATATCATCACTATTTACTATCACATCAGCAGAGATAAAATGGATATTTGGATGAAGTTTTAGCTTTTCTAAAAAGATACCATTTGGTAGGGTTGGAAGATAAATATCATAAAACTGTGCGTAATGATTGAGAGCGTCTATAAGTTTTTGGTCATCTTTTGTAATCTTTCCATCAACATCACCACTATAAGCAAACATATAATCTATAAAAATAGATTTTGGATAGTGTGGATTTTGCGGATTATTTGCTTTTATGGTGTCATCAAGCTCTTTTAAGATATTGGCTATAACAAATCGTGGGGTATAGTTGTAACGGATTCCATTGTTACCGTCACTTAGATTATTTTCTTTGAGATAGTCGTTATCTACCTTAAAGATAAGAATCTTTTTTTTATCTGAAGATATGTCAGACTTAAAGTACGAAAATCCTTCAATCGTATAATCATATCCCACATCTCCAAAATACTCTCGAACAATATCTCTATCTTTTGCTACATAGTAGAGCGAAAAGATAAGAATCGCTAACAAACTATGAAAAAAAGACCTCTTTAAATGCTTCTTGTCCTCTTGTGTCATTATTTTTTCACGCAATATGATTTTAAAAGAGATGTATTTTTATTTCTCAACTTCATTTCATCACCATTTTGAGTATATGAAACTTCTTCTCCTCTTGAAAGATTGGTTTCATTATTCTCTACACTATAAACAGCGATGATTTTATCATCTCGAAGATAATCAATAGTCACTACATCTTGTGCCAATTTTATTTCACTATTATCCGCTATCACTTCACAATCACCAATAGTTCTTATAACAGTTGAAGAAGTTCTTACTTCACTTGTAACAAAAAAAGAGAATACTTTAGCAATCCAGCTTAGTTTATTCATCGCAGTAAATGGAGAGTTATATTTTTTAGATATTTGTCTTTTGTTATTATTAACATTATCGACAATATTTATAAACCCATTACCCTTTGTATAAGTTAGAGTTTGACCACTTTTTAAAATCTTAGCGTTACTTATAACTCCATCTATCATATAAGTAACATTACCATTAACATTTATCTTTGCATCACCAAATGACATACCAACCAACAGCCCAAAGAGAAGTATATTTTTTTTCACCCCATCCCCCTAAAATTTTATTTAAAGAGATTATATAATCTTTTGGATAAAAAATGAGCTATTTAACTTCCTGAACCATTCAATACAAACCCAGCCCAAAAATAGGGATGTAAGCCCTCATTTATCATTTTAAGTTTGCTCTGTTTTAAAGCTTTTGCAACCGCCTCTTTTTTGGCAAGATTGGTATAAAAATCACTTATAAA